>JBGTNM010000244.1:0-19388 GCA_041743025.1 Microcystaceae cyanobacterium | reverse complement strand
GCGCGAAGCTTCTGCTCGTTGCTTAGATTTTTGCGTCTGTTGAGTATATCTAGTAATCAGTGCTTCTAAGTGTTGCTGTTGCTGCGGGTTCAGTTTCTTAACTTGAGTTTCTACCACTGGTTTGGGAGAAAGTGGCGATAGATCGGTCGTATAAGAGGCTGTTGGTAAGACTGGGTTGGGTGGGACTTCCTTCTCTGAATTGACGATAGGTGCGGTTGTAGGGACTACGGAGTCTGCACTTCCGTTTAGTGAGGAAGACATCTGCATTCTAGCCCCCGTCTTGCTTTGTAAAACTTCTAGCTGCTGAGACATTACCTGAAGTTGAGCCGTGATAATTCGCTCTAGTGCCGTCTCAGGCAAGGTTGCTTCTAGACTAGGAATCGGTGTACTAGGATTTTTTGACACCAGAGGCGACACCTCCAAGGGTATTTGCTCTGGTTGTGTGGGTTGTATCTCAGGTTTGGACTCTGATTGTCCCAAATCTGGGGGTAAGTGACTAGCAAGATAATTGGCTAGGTCTTCAATCGTTTTATAATTCTCGAATAACTGGCTAATACCCAGCTTAATCCCATAGGTGTTTTCGATTTTGGCTACAATATCAAGGAGAATGAGTGAATCGGCCCCCATTTCCAGGAAGGAAGTATTCACATCGATCAATGACGAACTGACTCCCAGCAAATCTCCTACCAGGGAACGCAATCTAGAAACGATTCCCGCCAGCTGAGTATTGGCGGGAGTTACGCTGATAGGCAATTCGGATTTAAGCGCCCCTGATTTGTTTTCATCCATCGGTAAATTTGCCTTCTCAATCCAATAACGTTTTCTTTGAAAAGGATAAGTAGGGAGTGACAGTCGCTTTCGCGGATAATCTTGGTCGAAATTCGTCCAGTTGATCTCCCCATTCCTAAGATAGAAGGCGGCTAAACTCTCCAACATCACTTGCCAATCATTCTTACCCTTGACTAAGGAAGACAACCAAACCGCTTTTTTCTCTGGCTGGTAGCGTTGGCTGATTTTTGACAAAATGGGCTTTGGCCCAATCTCCAAAAATAGCTCATAGCCCTGCTCAATTAGGGTATTCATCCCCGCCATAAATTTTACCGTTGCCAGGGTGTGCGATCGCCAGTAAGCCGCATCAGGGATTTGCTCTGGTGTCATCATCTGACCCGTCACATTGGCAATTAAGGGAATACGTGGCGGTTGAAAGGAAATCTGGCTGGCTACAAGGGAAAACCTAGCGAGAATTCCCTCCATCAAAGGGGAGTGGAAAGGATGGGAGACTCTTAAATTTTGGCTTTCGATGCCTGCTATTTGCAAGCCCGCTTGTACCGCTTGTACCGCTTCGCTGGCACCGGAAATCACGATATTTTCAGGCCCATTAATGGCAGCGATCGCCACTTCTGACGAGTAAGGTTGAATGGCGGCTGCTACTGTTGCTTCATCGCTAAACACAGCCATCATCTGACCATTTTTGGGTAGTGTCTGCATTAAACGCCCACGTTCTGCTATCAATCTCAGCCCATCTTCTAAGCTGAATACCCCTGCTACACAAGCAGCGACATATTCTCCTAAACTATGACCCATAACAACCGTCGGTTCTATCCCCCAACACTTCCATAACGCTGCTAAGGAATATTCCAAAGCAAATAAAGCTGGCTGAGTGTAGGCAGTATCATCTAGGGGGGAAGATTCCCCCTCGGTAGGATAGAGGATTTCGAGGAGGGGCTTTTCTAGATGGGGACGCAAAATTTCCCCACACTGGTCTAGGGTAGCGCGAAAAGTGGGTTGAGTTTCGTAGAGTTGGCGACCCATGCCTAGATATTGAGATCCCTGCCCCGTAAATAAAAACGCTATTTTCGGGTACTGATGAAGGGAAACCTTGTTGCTCAAAAGACCGACTGTTTCCTGTCCAGAGGCAAAGCGACTGAGGCGATCGCTCAATAGACCTCTTGCACCCTTAAAATTTTCCTCAATTCTGTTCGCGTCCCCTGAAATGTGGGAAGGAACCTCCAATATCGGGGACTCCACTGTTGCCTCCCCCCTTGTTAAGGGGGGTAGGGGGGATCGCCGGTTGCCTTTCTCTACCAGAATCTCCGAATTCCGCAATAAGTCTAATTGTGGCTGTGACTGAGTGATAACTACCAGCCGATGGGCAAAATGCGATCGCCCGGTATTGGACGTAAAGCAAACATTGGCTAAAGATACTTCAGGATCAGACCTTAAGAAATCAGCATAACTTTGTGCCAGTTCCTGCAAAGCCGCCTCATTCTTGGCTGATAGGGTCAGAAGATGCAGAGGGCGATCTACCTGGGACATCTTCTCTCCCTTGGGTTCGAGAGGTGCTTCTTCTAAAATCACATGGCAATTGCTGCCACCGAAGCTAAACGCGCTTACGCCAGCAAGACGACGATAGGCTTGTTCACACGACAAACTAGCGGAAATATCCCGTCTTGGGTTATCCCTGGGAGTCGTCCAAGGTTGGCACTCTCTAGGAATAAAAAAGGGAGTCCCCTCTAAACCCAGATGGGGATTTAACTGATGTAAATGGAGATGAGGGGGGATTTCTCCTTGTTGTAGCGATAAAACGACCTTAATTAGACCCGCTATGCCGGCTGCTGGTTCTAAATGACCGATGTTGGTTTTCACCGAGCCAAGGCCACAGGGTTGTTCTGGCGAACGATTTTCCAGCAAGACTGCTTTTAAGGCTCTGATCTCTACTGGATCTCCTAGAGATGTTCCTGTACCGTGAGCTTCAACATAGCTAATTTCTGCGGGTGCGACTTGGGCATTTTTTAAGGCTTGACGAATAACCGCCTGTTGAGCTAAACCATTAGGAGCAGTAATACCGTTGCTGAGTCCATCGTGATTAACGGCTGAACCTCTAATCACTGCCAGAATGCGATCTTGGTCGGCTAGAGCCTCTCCCAGACGCTTGAGAATCACGATACCGCAACCTTCTCCTCGAACATAACCATCGGCTTTAGCATCAAACGTTTTACAGCGACCATCAGGGGCCATCATGCGGGACTGGGAGAAGGTAATCGTCATATCTGGGGAGAGCATCAAGCTCACTCCGCCAGTAATGACTAAGTTGGACTCGCCCGTTTGTAAACTCTGGCAACCATAGTGCAGTGCTACCAGAGATGAGGAACAGGCTGACTCGATGGCCATACTTGGCCCATGAAGATCCAGCAAATAAGATAAGCGATTGGCAGCCAGGCTCAGCGTTAGTCCAGTGCCATTGTAGCTATTGATGTTAGCTAAATCACTACATAAAAATCTACCGTAGTCGTAATTCCCAATGCCAATAAAAACCCCCGTTTGGCTACCTGCTAGACGATCTGGTGCTAGGGCGGCATTTTCTAAAGCCTCCCAAGCGACTTCCAAGACCAGTCTATGCTGAGGGTCTATCCGTTCTGCTTCTCGCGGAGAAATGCCGAAGAAGCCGGGGTCGAAACGATCAACCTGCTCCAAAAACCCCCCCCAGAGGGTGTTCATTTTCCCCGGAGTCGTTGGCGAGGGGTCGTAAAAAGCTTCCCCATCCCATCGTTCTTTTGGCACTTGAGCGATCGCATCAATCCCGTTGTGCAGCAGTTGCCAGAATGATTGAGGACTGTTAGCCTGGGGAAAACGGCAACCGATGCCTATAATCGCTATTGGTTCCATTGTTGTCCTTATTCCTTTAATCTTGTACTAGCTGAATGCTCTGCTATATACTCGGCTAAAGCCTTAATAGTTGGGTATTCATAGACTAAGGCAGGAGAAAGCTTGTATTCTACCCAAGCTTCTAAATCTCCAATGAGAATACTTCCCTGTGCCGATGAGATTCCATAACGTTGAAAAGGAATGGTTATTTCGATTTCATCGGGCTGTATTTCCAGCAGTTCCGCTAGATAGGAGATTAACCAAACTTGAATGTCCCTCGCCTTGAGCAGTCCCTTTTTCATCGCCCCAGTATGGGTAATTCCCTCGGTGGAAGCTTGATTATTTTTGTGGGGCAATTTTGCGACCAGTTGGCTATAAAGCTGCATAGCTTCTTTAGCACTCATCCCTCGGTATTGATGCCAAGCTTGCCATTGAATAAATTGGCGGGGATGCAAAATGGGATTCGGTTCTTCTTCTTGACAATTTCCTTCGAGGGACTGTTTTTCTAAGCCGTAAATTTTGAGTTGGAGTTTATCTTCAGGGATATCTACGTGACCAAAACGAACCAAATTAGACATCAATTGGAATTCTACTTCAGTTTCGTCTAAATCATTCCAGTCTCTTACTATATTATGTCTGTAATCATCCCGTCCTGAAACTAGGACACAAAAATGTCTTTTAATGTTGTGGGCATTTTCGTCGATGAAGTCTCCTTGCCAGCGATAGGGATAAACTTGGGTACTGGGACGAACATAACGCCCAATAATTGCTAGACGACGGCGTGACGATTGATTGGGCAGGGAACAGTGCATGGTACTCTCAGTAAAAATGATAGCTTGGCCTGCTTTCACGGGTACTGTTTCTACTTCCCAGTCGTTTTCATCAAATTCATAGGATAAGGAGTATTGTTGCTCTTTTTGCCAGACTGTTTTATGGGCACTGATGCCAGAAAACACGCCTTCCGATGCCGGGACGCTTCCCTGTAATATTTTAAACATTTGCCTATGTGACCCATTGGCAAATCTCATACAACCATTTTCCCTATCGGCATCTTCTAGGGCTATCCATACCGTTAAATTTAAAGGTTCTTCATCAGCACTATAAATTAAAGTTTTCTTCTCAAAGTCGATGTCGCTAGAGGTATAAAACTCGATGGCTTGATGCCATTTTATGTCTCCTTGTCCGGGCATCTTACAAAATATATTCGTGTACCACAAAAGTAAATTCTCGCCAGCTATTTGGTTTAATCGCCTAATTAGGTTAGGATTCTTAAATATTTCTAGTACGGGCTTATGAAATAGATGATGATCCCTGGGTGTCTCCAAGTTTAGAACATTGTTATAGAAAGTTATAATTGGCTGATTATCTGCTTCTACAATAGTAGAGCTATTCGTCTCTAAACATTCTTTTAACACTGCAATTTCTGCCGCCGAAAAGATGTCAACTGGACCGATCCATCCTTTTTCTTGGAACTGTTTGATTTCGTCTTGAGCGAACACTAATTTATCTCTCCTTTAACGCTAGGGAACAGGGAACAGGGAACAGAAAATATCATCAAGGTGTACCTCACTAGTTTGAGAAACGCTATATTGGTCTTTGCCTCTTGCCTTTTAAATGCGCTACAGCTTAAGATAAGTTAAACATTTTTAAAAAATTAATAGTGGTGAGGGTATCGACAAAAGTTTGGCGGCATACCCCCCGCTGAATCTTACCACTAGAAGTCTTGGGTATGGTTCCAGTTTTGAGCAGCACAGCAGTATGAACTCGGATATCGTGTTCCACTGCCACTGCTTCACGGATATTGCCGATGACTTCATTTATATCTAGTTGCCGTCGATGACTCCGTTCTACTTCGTGAAATACAACCAACTGTTCCTCGCCTTTAAATTCTACTGCAAATGCTGCCCCACAATTGGGTCTTAATGCTGGATGACTATTTTCAACGGTTAATTCAATGTCTTGGGGATAAAGGTTGCGTCCTTGGATAATGATCAACTCTTTAATTCGTCCCGTCACAAATAGTTCCCCATCTTTGATGAAGCCCAAATCACCCGTCCGCAGAAAATGTCTAGAACTGTCGCCAATAATAGTGGCTTGAAAAGTTTGCTTTGTCTGTTCTGGTTTCCTCCAGTAGCCCTGAGCAACGCTCGAACCTAATACCCAAATCTCTCCTATTTCTTGAGCTTGGCATAAGATCAAGGATTCGGGATCAACGATGACAATCTCGGTATCAATCTCACTGCGTCCACAGCCAACTAAGGTCCGCAGGTTCTGCTGATTTGGTCTAGCCTCCACTACCCGATTCTGTGCCAGTGCATCTGCATCAACTTGCAAGAAAACAGGTAAATCTTGCTGGCGCACTGCTGCTACTTTTAACGTCGCCTCCGCCAAACCATAACCAGGACAAAAGGCACTAAAATCAAACCCACAGGATTTAAAGGTTTTGGCAAACTGTTGTAATATATCTGCTTTGACGGTTTCAGAACCGTTCAAAGCCATCCGCCAACTACTAAGATTGAGAGTTGCTTTTTGTTCTGGTGTAACCTTACTGACGCAAAGCTTATAAGCGAAATTCGGAGCAGCACTGTGGGTGGCTTTGTAAGTTGAAATTGCCTGTAGCCATCGAACAGGTTTATGCAGAAAGGATAGAGGGGGCATCATATAGCAGGAACAGCCTTTATACAAGGGTTCGACCACTCCATAGACTAGCCCCATGTCATGAAAAGTGGGCAGCCAAGTAACAATGATGCTGTCTGTTGTGTGCTTCCATCCCAGGTCAAGGTCTGCACAGTTGGCTAACAGGTTGCCGTGACTTACCATTACCCCCTTGGGTGTTCCTGTCGAACCGGAAGTATATTGGAGTAGCGCTAAGGTGTCACTATTAACAATGGGTTTCTGCCACGAATCGGCTAAATCTGCGTCAATGTCATTGGTGGCTAACCAGTACAAATGGTCTAAGTTTGGGTCTTGCTGACCAATGGCTAAAACGGATGTGGTAGTTAGGGCCCATGTTGCTTCCGCATCGGCAGCGATCGTCAAAAGTCTAGCTCTTGACTGATTAAAACGAGGTGGATAAGCGGTAACAGCGACAACCCCAGCATAGAGACAGCCAAAAAAGGCAGCAATAAATTCTAAACCGGGCGGATACAAGAGTAAGGCTCGTTGACCGGGAGCGCCAAGACTCTGAAGAATAGCCGCGATCGCCCTTGCCCGTCGCTCTACTTGCTGATAATTTAAGGTATCTACTTCTACTTCTCCATCTTTGAGAAAAGTATAAGCTTTCTTGTCAGGCTGGCATCGCGCTCTTTGCTCTAAGACCTCTACTAAGGTGGCAAATTCCATGAAAAAATACCTTAGCTAACTCCAGTAGAAAACTTTTTCACGATGTTGAGAAAAAGCCAGAAAACCGCCAACGGTGATGCGACGACGGGGGCCTTGAACCGCAGAAACGCGATGCAAAATTCTCCCCGCGTCAAAGACAACTAGAGAACCCGCTTTTGGGCTAATAAACATTTGGTCATAATCTTCCATGACTTCGGCGATGAGTTTGCCGTTGACAAGACCATTTTTCCTCGTTCCACCATGTTCAGTATCAGGCCACTCTGTCTCTGACCACTTTAAATCATAAAGAACCAATTCTCCTCCAGCCTCAGCAGCACTCAGCACGACAAAATAGCTAAGATGATCGTCAGGTTCGACTAAGGTTGAGAGGTGTCGGTACCCAGGTGTACAATGCAGAAACTGATTTTCAAAGTGCCAGCCCATATCTTGACCTGGCTCTAAAACTCGAATTGTCGTCGGAGTATAGGAATAGCCGTCGGGGGTAACGGGAAGTTCAACAGCACGACCACCAGACATAGCACCGAGTACTTCCACCAGTCGCGTCTCGAAGTCGGCTCCTCCACTGAAGATCTGACGGCAATATTGACGAAAATCAACAGCTTCTTTACAATATTGACTAATATCGGCATCACATACGTACAAGGCTGGGCCGTAAATCAGAATATCTCCGAAAGGCGACCCAGGAAATGGCCCTTTGCGAGTTAGCCGACTGACGACTCTGGACACATCTTCCTGGGAAAAGAAATTATTGACGATCAAACCCTGAATCTGGCGATCGCAGATATCCTTAATTCCTTCTGAATAATGACTGATTTCACTAATATCCAGTTCGACAAAATGATAGAGTGATTTGGCAACAAGTGATTGAATCATAATTTCTCAATAGACAAATTGCTTATGTTATCTCAAAGAATTTTCTCACAATGTAGGGGCGAACTGCATTCGCCCAAAGTGTAACACAAGCGAACATTTTACCCCATTATGTCGAGAGAGCCGATACATCTCAGCCTGGCAAAAACAGACTGAGATGGGGCAAATTGAGAATCAAGACTTAGCCACCACCAACTGCACTGCCGATATGACAAGTACTGCTGCAATAGCTATCCAACATAGTAGCCACCATCGGGTTGGTCTCATATTGGGTTTTCAGAGAATCGAAGTACCCCTTGACATCTGCTTCTGTCACATCAAAGCCTTGAGATTTGGCAAAGGCAGCAAATTTTTCAATCGCCCCTTGCACTTTTTCCTCGCCGTTTTTATCCTTCAGTTCGCTGAAAGCCCTTGCTAGCTCTGCGCCTGTTCCTGTTGGGTTTGCCGCGTCACTTGACGATTCTGTGGTCATCTTCTTGATGAATTCTTGAAATTTTGCTTGAGACATTTTGTCCCTCCTAATTAATTTGACTAGAACTTGGTCATGAAGACTTTATCACAACTTGATAACAAGTCGCAATAAGATCACTCCCACAGTAACAAGGCTGGCAAGACATCAGGGTAGGCCAGCCTTAACAATTCGTACCCAATCCCCGCCATACCCTGGAAAAAACCAGGATTAAACAAAGAATTGGGCAAATTACTAAATAGTTGATACGCACCCCTTTGCTCTGCTTGAGTTATTAGACAAGCAGCCTGTTTCTGAGAAGTTTCTAGCAACTGGGGACGAGATAGTTTTTGAGATGCCACCAGTAGTACTTCTATACGACCGAAGTTGCCACAGCAGAGATGGTCTACCGTCTGTAAGCCATAGTTCTGAGTCGTCTGTAATGCTACTTCGACATCTTGCCATATTTCATCCGTTTGGTAAATTGACAAACCACCTAAACGTGCAAAAGCAATACCGGAAGCGCCATGACACCAAGTAACCATAAACTTAGATTGGTGTAGACCGTCGTGGACATCGCGCAAGTCTGGCCAATTGGCGGCGGCGGCTGAGAAGATACTGCGTTCATAGGAAATTCCCTCCAAAGCAGCTTGTAAATAGGCTCGGTTTTCGGTGACAGCATAAAGCCGTAATAGACTATAAGCAATGCCAGCAGCCCCATGAGAGAAACCAGCTAACGGCTTTTGGGCTATCGTTTTCCAAGCTCTAGGCTGCAATGCTTCGCCGATGCGATGGGAAAGTAAATGTTGACCGCAGGCAATAGCTTTGTCTAATACCCTTATTGCACCTGTTTCCTGATAAAGCGTTAATAAACCCAAAATTGCTCCCGCCGCTCCTGTCATGACATCCATCTGTTGGTCGGCAGCGATTAGTTCTGGTGTGATTAATGATTCAGCTAGGTAAGCATCTTCTAAAAGGGCTGTATTTTGTAAAAATTGGCTGATTTTAACTAAAGAATAGATGATCGAGCCAATGCCTGTCGCTCCACCAATCCCCATGCGCCGGGCAAATTTTTGAGCGAATAAGTCATTTGATGTCTGCAATACTGTTCGCCAAGACTTGAGGGCATCGAGAGCTAAGCTACTCCACTGGCTGCTATTGGTAACATGAGCAACAGCAGCCAAAAATAAAGCGACACCACAACTACCATCGTAAAAACTATAACCTAAAGGCTGGAATTGAAACCGTTCAGTCTGGGGAGCATAACTGAAACCAATCCAGTTAACATTACCAGAAGCATCACATAGGGATCTTGTGTAGATTTCCTGGGCAATCATTTCAGCTTGAGCAAGCAATTGTTTAGACGTTAAGGGAGCAGTTTGTAAGAAATCTGTGGTTTTTGGAGATAATAATTGGGTTACTGCTGGTTCTTCAGTAACAGTCGTTTGAGCGATTCTGGCATAAAAAGCTCCCTGAATAATCCCCACTTGCGTCGCTAAATCTGTTTGATTAAGGTTTTGCAGCCGAGTTAGAAACTGGTTGTAACTAGGTTGAATAAAATACTTTTCTATCGGTTCCTCCAATCCCACTGTTAGAGCATCACTGCTGCAAGATGCCCCGAAGTAGGGAATATCTAACTGTTCCATTGCCTGGATTTCTGATCGCAAAATTGACCAAGCCTTTGGTTTGTTCTGAGATGTCAGACAAGTTTGACAGAGAATGTCTAATTCTATACTTCGCTCAACCCCATTACGGAGAAATTTCGGGGTAAGCGTTTTTTCTTTGAGAACTTCATAAACTTTGGTAGCACGGAAAATAAACCGCACTTGCTGTGCTTGCAATGCTGTCAAAAAATGATGATCTGTCAGCAATAACTGTCGGCGATCGCTTAAAAAATGATACATTTGCTTAAATCCCCCGACTAATTCCGCTAAATAGTCGTTAGGAGAAAGAGCAACTCCTTGAAGCATCGGTACATTTGCCTTAACAGATAAGGTTACTTTCTCATAAGCCAGGTGCATTTCGTCCGTATTCACCCTTTTCCAGCGCGGCATTTGCCAGGGTGCTTGCTGTGGATTAACACTACCCATAGCACTGATGTCGTAAGCAACTCGCCCGTCTGGGCTAAAGTCCCAACGCGGTAAAAGTCCAGTCCGCAGTACTGAATCCTGAAATTGCTGCTCAATCTCAGACATTTCTTCTCTGGCTTGCACTGAGCCTTCTATTGGTTGGGCTTGAGGGTGCAAAAGGGTTTCTGCATCAATTAGCACTGGATGCTCACCATTAGCAATTAAATTCTCATAGTGACAATCATTTCCTCCCAAAAGATACAATAGGCACAAAAGCATACCTGCTCGCTGATAGAAGCGCTGTGCCTCTGCTTCATTCTCACAGGGCAGTTGTTCTATATAATCCAAAACCCAACCATAGCCCTGACAATCAAGCAGTTTTACGACTTTGAAAGGTAAAGGTGAGTCATGTTGATTACACCAATCTAATAACTGATTATAGATAATTTCTAAGCCTAAGTTTTTGGGTTTGTAGAGAAGTTTTTTTCCAGACGCAAAGGTAAGAATCAAGACAGAACGACCGCGATTATGGAAGTCAGAAAGGGAGCCACAAATGGCTGTAACTTTTCCTAAAGGAATTTCCTGAAGATGCAAGCTATCCTCAATTTCAGCTGTGTCAGTTTGCAATCGCTGGAGAAATTCTGCTGTCGCTTCCACCCAGAAATCAAGAGTTGTTGCTATTAATCTGCCCAAAACTGCATATTTTTGCAACAATGTCAGTAAACCATCTTGTAACTGTTGATCAACAAAATCAAGATAGTATTTTTTACTAGGAGAGGCTGATAATACCTCTGCCAAAAAATTAAATTGATCTGACAATAAATTAAGTAAATTATAATCCTGGGGACGAAAGTTAGAAAACTCAAATTGTAGGGTTTTAGCACTGAGATTCACCAACCTTTCTAGTAAGCCTCGTTCCAGTTGTAAATAAGCTTCTTGTGATAGTAATTTTAAAGGCAAACATTCTGATGATAGGGATTCCAAACAAGTTATTAATTTCTGTCGTCCTACCAAGACAGCAGGTAGCAATAAATGAGCAAAAGCTAATGGCTTTTCTGGATTGATGAGAAATTGGTAGGTATCTGAAGATATTTCAGCTAAATTAAATTTGGCAGTTGTTTGAATAATCTCCCTCAAAGTCTCTGCCCAAGTTGGTAGAGGTTTCGATGGTGCCAACGGTGTCGAGAGTAGGGAATACACTGTATTAAGCTCTAATCCATCCCATTGCAGACGCTTGTGAAATTTTTCCCAATCACCTTGGGCAACCACTTCGCACCACTGCTCTATGCGCTCATTGCTTGCTTGTTGTTCATTAATTAAGTTTGACTCTTGACTAAGGCGTTCTGATAAAGAAGTTGCCTGAGCAACAATTTTTCCCAAGTTATCATCTAAGCTGTTGAGCATTTAAATCACTGAGTAAGTAGGTCGTCAAAAATAAAGTAAATATAGAGAAATAGTTTGTAGTTGCGCTTTAGCGCATCCTCTATAGGCTAAAGCCTAACTACGAACCTTCGTTTTATTTTGTTCCCTGTTCACGTCCCCTGAAATTACGGAAGACGCTTCCGTAATCGGGGACTCCCCTGTTCCCTAAAACTAGGAACTCTGTACCTCATTTAATTGAGAACTACTATCAATAGCACATTTTAGTTTATTTGCCAGCACTTGAACATAGGGTTCAGCCAGCATGGTCACATGATCCCCAGGTACTTCATGAATTTCTATCGGTTCAGTCGTCAACTCACGCCAACCCAAGGCAGGTTGGCGGAAACTCTGAGAAAACACTCCCCCAGAATCCTCAACTAGCACCTGGGAGGCTCGCAGCAGGGTGATTTTACCTCGATAGACCTGGGGTACATAATGAGTTAAAGCTTGGTGGCTAGCTTTCTGAACTTCTAGTAGAGAGCGAATCATCTGCTGTCCGGCATCTGGAGGCATCAGATTAGCCCGTCTCAACTTCTCCAAAAAGTAGTTAAATTGCGCTTCTGGTTCTAGTGGCTGGAGTTCTGCGTAATCAACCGCCAGTTTTTTGCCGAAAAAGCGTTCTAGTACCTGCGCTCGTTTAACCAACCATCTCGCATCATCTATCGTTTCAGTCACTTCCCCATGAAGGGGTGCTGGTGTATCCATAATGGCCAGCAAAGCTACCTCAACCCCTTGTTGTCGTAACTGTTGAGCCATTTCAAAAGCCACAAGTCCACCAAAGGAATGTCCACCCAAAAAGTAGGGTTCCCTAGGCTGTAAAGTTTGCACAGCCTCAATATAATAAGCTGCCAAGTCAGAAATTTGGCTGTAAGGCTTTTGTTGTCCATCGACTCCAGGGGCTTGCAGAGCGTAAAAGGGTTGGTCTGGACTCAGATACCGCCCTAAAGCTATGTATCCTAGAACATTACCCCCAATGGGATGAGCGCAGAATAAAGGTGGCTTAGAACCAGCCGTTTGAATTCCTACTAGAGGAGACCAAGGTTGTAAAGGTGTTTGAGAGCGGAGAATCGTTGCCAGGTGTTCGATAGTCCCGCCTTGAAAAAGAATCGATAAGGGGAACTCAATCGTAAACTGCTGCTGAATCAGAGCCATCAGACGCAAAGCTAGTAAGGAGTGTCCGCCGAGATCAAAAAAGTTATCGGTTACACCAATCGGGCGAACGTTGAGAACCTCTTCCCAAATCTGAACTAGCTTGAGTTCTAAACTGTCTCGTGGCGTGACGAAAGTGTCTGATTTTGGGTTTCTGTCGCTGTCTGGGGTCGGGAGTGCCTTGCGATCTACTTTACCATTGGGGGTCAGGGGTAGGGTTTCTAGAATGATCACAGTGGAAGGCATCATGTAGTTCGGTAAATGTGCCTTGAGATAGTCTTTTAGCTGTTGTTGATTGATGCTGATGCCATCTTGAGGGACGATATAAGCGACTAAACGCTTACCCGATGGGTCTTCATGGGCTGTAACAACACAGTCCAGGACATCCGGGTATTGGCGGAGTCTGGTTTCAATTTCCCCTAGTTCGATGCGGAAACCCCGAATTTTCACTTGATGGTCAATGCGACCCAGAAACTCAATCTTGCCGTCGCTGAGGTAACGGGCTAAATCTCCGGTTTTGTAGAGCCTTGGCGATTTTGGCTGTTGGCTGTTGCGGAAAGTTGCCAGGAGGGTTTCCCTCCGTAACAAACTTTCCAAGACGATTTTTGGATTATTAGGCTGTTTAAACGAAAAATCGAGCAAAGGATGGGGTATAAATTGTTCATCCGTCAAGTCTGGGCGGTTAAGGTAGCCTTTGGCCAGTCCAATCCCACCAATGTATAATTCTCCTGACACTCCGATGGGGACGGGTTGAAGATGGCGATCTAGGATATAAACTTGAGTGTTAGCAAGGGGACGACCAATGGGCGGCTGACCTTGTATATTGGTACATTCAGCAATGGTGGCACAAACAGTAGCTTCAGTCGGCCCATAAGCATTGAAAAAGCGACAACGGTTTGCCCAACGCGCTACTAAATCGGGCGTACAGGCTTCTCCAGCGACAATCAATGTTTTTAAAGCGGGAAGTTCCGCTTCCGGGAGCATCGTTAACACAGATGGTGGTAAGGTAGCAGTTGTAATAGCGCGATCGCCTAATAGCCGCAGTAATTTAGTAGGGTTGAGCAGGGTATCGCTACTGATTAAGCAGAGTGTTGCCCCTCCTACCAACGCCATAAAAATTTCGCTGACTGATGCATCAAAGCAGATAGAGGCAAATTGAAGGACACGACTATCAGGTTGCACATCAAACGCCAGAATTTGGGCTGTCACTAGGTTGCACAGCCCTTTATGTGCCAGGAGAACGCCTTTAGGCTTGCCTGTAGAGCCAGAGGTGTAGATGATGTAGGCAGAGTGATCGGGTGTTACGACTGAGGTAGGGTTGGCATCGCTGTGTCGGGCAATGGTTTCCCACGCTTGATCTAAGCAGACGACATTTAGGCTTGATTTTAGTTCAATGTCTTGCCGCCAGAGGTCTAATGACTGTTGAGTTAATAACACCGACAATCTGGCATCTTCTATCATGAAAGCCAAGCGTTCTTGAGGATAGGTCGGATCTAAAGGAACATAAACCCCACCGACTTTGAGAATGGCTAAGATGCTCACAATCATTTCTGGCGATCGCTCTAGACAAATTCCTAAGCGCATCTCTGGTTCAACCCCTAACCCTTGCAAGTAATGGGCTAACTGATTGGCTTGGGTGTTCAACTGTTGGTAAGTGAGTGTAGTATTGTTAAACATCAGTGCGATCGCTTCTGGATCGCGCTCAACTTGAGCCTCAAATAGCTGATGAATGCAGACATCATCAGGATAGTCTTTCTGGGTATCGTTCCACTCCCACAACAACTGCTGACGTTCGGCTGTTGTCAATAAGGGCAACTCATCTAATCGCTGTTTTGGATGGCTAACAATGCCTGTCAGTAACGTTTGAAAATGCCCTAAAATACGGTTAATCGTAGCAGCCTCGAACAAATCGGTTTTATACTCTAGCCACCCTGTTAATCCCTCTTCACTCTCTTTCAGGGACAAGGTTAAATCTAACTTAGCCGTGTCAGTCTCTACGGATAAAGAACTCAAAGTCAAACCAGACATTTGTAGTTCGGCTTTGGGGGCATTATAAAAAGCAAATCCCACTTGAAATAAGGGCGAATGGCTTAAATCTCGCTCTGGCTGTAATTCCTCTACCAATTTCTCAAAAGGTAAATCTTGGTGAGCATAAGCCGCGATCGCTACTTCCCGCACTCTTTCTAACAGGGTCAAAAAAGTAGGATTGCCTGAAAGATCAGTCCGCAACACCAATGTATTGACAAAGCAGCCAATCAGCTGTTCTAATTCCGGTTGGTTGCGACCGGCTGTAGCCGTACCGACTAGCAAATCTTCTTGACCTGTGTAACGATAAAGTAAGGTCTTAAAAACTGCTAACAGCGTCATAAACAGAGTTACCCCTTGCTGCTGGCTCAGGTTCTTCAATGCCTCGCTTAGGGTTTTTGGCAGCGTTAGGGATCTGCTTGCCCCTCGAAAGGACGCTAAGGGCAATCGCGGATAGTCGGTGAGCAATTGCAATAAGGGCAAATTCCCCCCTAGCTTTTGTTTCCAATAACTCAGTTGTCTATCGAGTATCTCCCCTTGTAACTCCTGTCGTTGCCAAGAAGCAAAGTCTGCATACTGGATGGGCAATTCAGGTAACGGGGAGGGTTGTCCGCGAGATTTTGCCTCGTAGAGTGCCGCCAATTCCCTAATCAGTACGCCCATAGACCAAGCATCGAAGACAATATGATGAATACTCAAAACAAGTACATAGTCATCTTCCTCCCGTTGCAGCAGTATTGCTCGTAGCAAGGGTGCAGTCGATAAATCGAAAGGTTGTTGTACTTCTTGGGTTGCCAGTAATCTCACTTCAGCTTGTTGTTGCTTCAGAGGCAGTTGTCTAAGATCCAGCTTCTTGAGGGCTAAAGTAAGACTGGGAGTAATGACTTGCCTCGGTTCCCCATCGACTACCTTAATGCTGGTACGCCAGATTTCGTGACGATGGATAATTTCGTTCAAACTCTCCTCTAGAGCGGCAACGTTGAGGAAACCCTTGATTTCAATGGCTCCAGCTATGTTGTAAACTGGAGTTCCTGGAGTCAACTGATCGAGAAACCACAACCTCTGTTGAGCAAAGGAAAGAGGGAGTTGGCTATCCCGCGAGGTAGCCCGCAGAGGTTGACAATTACTCGAAGTTGCTGCACTCTGACCTAAAATTTCGATGATTTCCGCCTTCCGCTTTGATAACTCGGCCAGCAAATGCGGTGTCAGCGTTCCCTTGGGGGCATTATAACGAAGGCGATCGCCTTCTACCCACAGTTTGACATTGTTCTGACGCAGAGCCGACAAAAACTCAATGATAGTCATAATGAGCCTTCCTCTAATGCGCCTCCCTGAGATGGTGAACTTTCTTTCATCCAGCGCAGCGTTTCGATACTTTCTGCTTGGGTAGCTACTGTGGGCGACTCGAAGAGGATTCGCAGGGGTAGTTCCACTTGGAAAGCTCTACCCACGCGGGATACAAGCTGAGTGGCTAAGAGAGAATGGCCCCCTAATTCAAAGAAGTTGTCATTCACCCCTACCTGTTCAACATTGAGAACCTGCCTCCAAATTTGCGCTAACTCTGCTTCGACAGGAGTTCGAGGGGGTACAAAAGTTCGGCTTGGCTGTTGGTTAGGGGCAGGAAGCGATCGCCTATCCACTTTACCACTGATGGTTCTTGGCAAGGCATCCATCATCACGAAAACCGAAGGAATCATCAATTCTGGCAAAGATTTTCCTAAAAAATCTCTCAAGGTGATAGATTCAATTTCTTCGGTGGGAACCACATAAGCACACAGATATTTATTTCTATTAGAGTCATCAAGATCCACAACAACTCCATCTTTAACCCTGGGATGGAGTCGCAGATGGTTCTCAATTTCCCCTAATTCTATTCTCACTCCTCTAATTTTTACCTGTCGATCTTTACGTCCTAAATATTCAAAATTTCCATCGGGTAAAATTCGACCTAGATCTCCCGTTTTATAAACAATATCTTGAGGATTCTTACTAAAAGGATTGGCAATAAAAACCTCATTAGTTAACTCAACCTGCTGATAATATCCCAAGGTTCGATAGGGAGTACGAACATAAATCTCCCCGACCATTCCTGGAGAACAAACCTTTCCCTTTTCGTCAACAACTAAAGCGCTAGCTCCCTCCATTGGTTGCCCAATAGGAATAGTTTGGCGTTGCCGATCAGAGGGCTTGACAAAATAAAAGAATTTTGTCATCGTTGTTTCTGATGCTCCATAAAGATTAACTAATTGAATCCTTTCGCCATAAACATCCAGCCAACGGTCAATATCTCCACTAAATATCGGTTCTCCTGCTAAAAGAATATACTGCAAAGATGAAAATTTTTGCGGATTTAAGTCCTCATTGAGAAGAGAACGAAACAAAGAAGGTACGCAATGAATCAAATTAATTCTCTGAGAATCTATCCACTCAACTAGCTTTCTCCCATCAAGAATAGTATCAACTGTCTCCGGGACACAAACGACACCGCCAGAACATAAGGGAACAAAAACATCCCTTAAAAAGGCATCAAAGGAAGGAGTTGTTAATTGACTAACTCTGGTAAATTCTTGAATATCAAATGTTTTAATTTCCCAGTTAATAAAATGAGCAATAGCTTTGAGACGACCGACAATTCCCTTGGGTTTTCCGGTTGAACCAGATGTAAAATAGAGGTAGCACATATCGTCTGGTTCTGACTGAATATTCGGCTTTTCTGAAGAAGAATATTCTGAATAGTTACCCAAGTAATCAAAAGCAGATGCAGCCTCATTATAAACTTGATTTTCCCGTGAAATTATTTTGAGTTTTGTCGAGGTAACTCCTTGCCAGTTACTAATTTTTGTTAAGCCGATTGCATCAACAATAAACCATTGTAAAGAAATTTCTGAAATAATTGTATTAATTCGGGATTCAGGTAAATCGGGAGATAGAGGTACAAAAACACAACCCGCTTTTAAGATACCAATGACTGCAATAATAACTTCAAAAACATTTTGAGAGCAAATTGCCACAAGTGTACCTTTAACCGCACCATGCTCAATCAGAAAATTTGCTAGTTTAATCGACTGCTCTTCAATTTCGCCATAAGTAAATTGCCGCACACCATAATCAATCGCTGTATTATTCTTAAACTTTTCGGCACTTTGGCTAAACCAGTCTTGAATATAAATTTGATGATTCATCTGCTTTTTAATTAAATTTATCTATTGGTTGAAGAACGCCTTCAGTGAAATCTGGTGAAAATAGCCGAGAGAAAAACAGAAAAGCGGCAATTGTATGGGGTAAATCAGTGTACTCTTGTATCAGTGAAGTGTTCCCTATTTCTTGAGCTATAATGGTCAAAGGATCTAAAAAAGTATTGTCCTGTTTGTCATTAATAGTCGATCCTAAGTATTTGTTTAATAAATGAATTTCTGTGCAGCCAGAAATAAAATTTTGTACCTGGTATTTAGCTTGTAAAGTTTCCAAAATGGGTAGATACTTTTCCAGTTTTTCATTCATTTTTATATTATAAATCATTTGATGAATTAACTTTTGATCATCCTCGTCAGGTAACACGATATAATACTCGATAAATTCCCAGAGAATATGGGTTTGAAATATTTCTAGCTTTTGTGTTCCCGTTGAGCAAAGTAATAAATGCCTTTTTTTTTTCTAAAATCTTTTTACAAATAATATCTACTAGCGAAATAATTCGTTCTCTTAAATCATAGGGTAATTTAGGCAGTAAATAATGAGAAGTGATGCAACAGATAACAATTTTGGAAACATCTAATTTACAGAGTTGATTTAAAGCCTCTATTAAATTAGCAAGTAATTGTTCATAATCTCCTCTGAGTAAAGCCTCTGTCCTATCAGGAAATGTCGGATCAGAATAAACGACAACTTGAGGAGATTGTTGTTCCCGTTGACCCAAAATATTAGATTCATAGATTGTCTTCAAAAATTCAGCCGATGCTAAAGGCCCCATACCCCCTAAAACTCCCAACATTTCCCTTTTGTGACTTTGCTGCATAACTTGCCCAATTTTGCTGTAAATTAATGGTTTAATATTTCTAAGCTAGGATTATCAAATAAATCATGGTACTTTAAACCACTACCTGTACCCATAATTACAACCCGTTCTTCATCACTAATAATACCTTGTTTAATCAGTTTTTGGAGACCGAGTACGACTGCTGCTGCTTCAGGGCAAAGGAAGATACCTTCGAGCTTACTGGCTAATATCATACCATTAACGATTTCCTCATCTGAAACTGATATAACATATCCCTGAGTGTGCGACTCGTTTAATCTAAATAAGTAGAAATACTTAAGGACGATTAGCGTGGAATATAGCCAGTAATGGCACAAGAACCACGACAACTGTATATCCGTGTAGGTGAGCCAACAGGCAAGTCCTACCCTTCAGGTGTTGG
>JBGTNM010000243.1:0-4902 GCA_041743025.1 Microcystaceae cyanobacterium | reverse complement strand
CCAACACCTGAAGGGTAGGACTTGCCTGTTGGCTCACCTACACGGATATACAGTTGTCGTGGTTCTTGTGCCATTACTGGCTATATTCCACGCTAATCGTCCTTAAGTATTTCTACTTATTTAGATTAAACGAGTCGCACGTCAAGAATTATGTTATGCTAGTTAAAGTGTGTTTGGGCGGTTAGCTCAGTGGTAGAGCGCCTGCCTTACAAGCAGGATGTCATAGGTTCAAATCCTATACCGCCCATAATATATCTTAGAGCTTAATCCTTTGAAAATTATCTAAATTTTTAATTGCCAAAGCCAGAACTTACTTTTGGCGTAAACTCTCTCTATTTTATAACTCGCATTTTTTGAGAAGCTCCACAATGTCTTAGAATTTGCATAAAGAAAAATTTCCTCAAACTCGCTGGGAATTTTTGAGATTTGAGAATTGGTTAGAAATTGAAACTTAACTTCTGGATTGAGAGAATAGCTCAAAGAGATCAGATGAACTGGCTCAAGAGGACTCATCATCAGAGGTGCTTCTGCCTGATTAATAATACTGGCGATCGCTGGATTGTTCCAGTTGCCTTCGCCATGATGCCACCAAGTTTTCGCTTGAGAACTGACTGCACATGAAATGATTTGTCCTGACAGCAAAAAGATAAGCAACAACTTTCCTAATCGCTGCTGCCAACTTTTTACCGGAGTCGTAAAAAGCTTCATTCCTATTAAATTAGCAACCGCTAACTGCATCCCTAAATAACTCGGAAAATTATAGCGGAAACCAATAAAATGTTGGCCACCGGCAATGAAGTCTCTTAGAACTAAACAACCAAAAGGAACCAAAGTTAGACTATAGACGAATAGCCAACTCCTTAGAGGCGTTCGGCGTACCAAAAAGTAATAAGCATAAGTTACTATTGCTAATAATATAGGTGTTAAATAACGTCTCAAGGGAATCGCGGGAAAATTGAACTCTGGCGCGTATTTATCTACATAAAAAATGTCAATAAAAATACTAGTAATATTGTCAATTGTTCTGTCAAATGCATAATAGAAAGGTGGAAAAAACTCGCTTGAAGCTGTTAATTTATCGGATGCTTCTGGATTGAAAATAGCGTTTATAATCCAGGGTGAAAGCAGCAAAATTCCTGCCAAAGAAGCGATTAAATAATTTCTGATAATTTTGTTAAACTTAAATTTTTCTCGAATAACGAGATAAAATCCGTGACTGATCATCAATAGTAGAGAAAGCGCGTGAGTATAAAGTCCCAAACCTAGAGAAAGAGAGTAGACAAGCCAGTTCTTTTTAGTATTTAAACGTATGGCTCTCAGTAACAAAAGAAATATACCCAGACACAAAACCGTAATGATCAGCCAGTAAAAAGGTTTTTTCAAACCAGCTAGTGGAAGTTTCATAGCAAATTTTGACTTTTTAATAGAGATAGAGACGTTGCAGGCAACGTCTCTACACTGTTGGCAATTATATCATTTTCTGCTTTTAGAAACTACATCCGCACTTGTAGCCAATTGACAATCGCAGGAGGCAAATCGCGCTGAACTTTACCACTGACGTACATACCGACGTGTCCCACAGGAAATGACTGAACCGTATAATCGGTCGTGCCAATGTAATCTTTTAAAGCGAGAGAGGAAGCCGGAGGAACTAAGTGATCTTTCTCAGCATAAAGATTGAGAATCGGCATGGTCACATTTTTCAAATTAACCAAGCGATTGCCAATTTTAACCTCGCCTTTAATAAGTTTGTTTCCTTGATAGAAATCCTTACTGAATTGACGGTAGGCTTCTCCTGCCTGATCGGGACTATCGAAAATCCATTTTTCCATGCGGAGAAAATTGACCAACTTGTCTTCACTGCTCATAATTTCAGGAAAATCGAGATATTTCTGAATTCCTAATTGTTGGGGTTTGAGCATAAGAAACTCTAAATTGAGATAGTCACCAGGAATATTACCCAAAGCGTCTACCATCAAATCCACATCCACTGCTTCGGAGCCAATACTACAGCCTCCGCGCATATTGAGCAAGCATTCGGGTTGGTGAAAATCCACTGGAGTCACCATCACAATCAAATTCTTGACTTTTTCGGGGTGGAGGGAGCCATAACAGAGGCTAAACGCTCCTCCCTGACAGATTCCTAGCAGGTTAATCTTGTCAAGTCCGTGACTTTGACAGATAAAATCGACGCAGTTGTCGATGTAGCCGTTGATGTAGTCATCGAGCGTCTGCCAGCGATTGGCTCGTGTCGGATATCCCCAATCCATCAGGTAGACATCTAACCCCAATTTGAGCAGGTTGGCGACGAGGGAGCGATCTTCCTGCAAATCTACCATAAAGGGACGGTTGACGAGCGCGTAGACAATCAAGACAGGCACGCTTAGGGGATGCTCGACTTTAGATTGAAAGCGATACAGCTTTAACTTGTCTTCTTCATAAACCGTTTCTTTGGGGGTGACTCCCACTTCGATGTCTTCTTCCCGCAGGCGGCTTAAATTTTCAACCCCTTTGAGGATTTTTTCGGTGAGTTCGACGTATTCGTGGGTGGCATTCTCGAAGCGCATTTGCGTCAAAAAGGGTAACATTTCAGCTTTTTCCTGTTGTAAAGAGTCAAGGGCGTGTGCTGCTTTGCAGTCCCCGAAGGGATCGCAGTTTAGGAGGCTTGGTTTTCGTATTTAACCAGCGTTTTTTTCAAGGTTTTGACTTCTTTTCGCAGTTCGTAGATCGTCTTGTGGATTTCATCGACTTCTCGACGCGAGGGGATGTTCACCGATTGCATCCACAATTCCCTCAAGTCTTGCTGGTACACTCGATAGATATTGAGCGCGTTGATGAACCTGCCTCGAATTCTGAGGTTTTCGTCATTGCAGAAGGCTTTTTCAAAAACATCGTCGGCCACGCGGCTCCAAATTTGCTGGAATTGCCGCAAATCTTTGACAATTTCTCCTTTTTCAGCGAGCGAAACCAACTCACGGATCAATGCCTCAAAGGAGCGAACTTGAATGTCTGCTAGCACTACCTGATAGTCCAAACTAGCGCGATAGAGCGTCACCCAAGCATCATAACCCCGCAGGATTTTGCCCGTAAACTCTCGCGTCGGCCCTAAGATAGGACTTTGCATCAAGCTGCCAAAGCTTTCCTCGTACAGAAGGTTCCAGTAGAGGTTGTTCAGTTCAATCCAAGGTTCAGTGGTTCCCCCCATCGCCTTACTCATGGGTTGGAAGAATGATCCCAACGAAGCTGTCCAAAGTTGGCTGAGTTTTTGCACTTCTTTGAGGTAGAGTTGCCAAAGTTGACTAGCATCGCGACTAACCTTGAGGGTTCCCAAGGAAAACTCCTCGACTTGCGATCGCATTTGTTCACTATAGCCGAGCATAACTTGCTGCCAATCTTGCCCTGTTTCTACCTTGGGGATGATATCCTGCCAAGCTTTAAAGGACAGCTTGAGAAAACGCAGCATCAGTTCTTGATTGCCCAAAAACCGTTGGTTTAAGTCTTGAAAATCCGGTTTGGACTGTTCCATCAGCTTTTGTGGAGAATAGGCTCCCATCATATCTAACCAGCCTTTCCAAGTTTGGGTGCTGGTTTCCATCCAAGTATTCATTAGTTCGCTTGTCACTTCACCCCATGAATTTGTCTGTTGAACCATAATTTTCCTCCTGTTTTTGAGCGATACCGCTTTCTTGTCTGCATTATGAATGCTTGCCCCCAATCTTAGCGCAATTTTTTATTTAAAAATTTATGAAGGATTTTAATATATAAAAACATCCTGACAAGCTTTTATCTGTCGTTATATCATTTTTTAAATATAATCATATGATTTTGGGTGAAGAGTTTCTGCGTTGCATTGATGCTTGCATTCTGTTCATTAGGCGCAATCCAGAAATGTATCGAGTTGTTTACGAGAGTTACCGAAGAGCCGTAGTTAGGCGCTTTCCCTATGTTATTTTCTATGAATATTCAGACAAGACGATTACCGTCTACTCTGTTTTTCACTGTTCTCAAGAGCCAAAGAAATGGCGTAGTCGGCTACCATAACAGCAAAGTTTTACTGCCAGTATTGGTAATGCGATCGCTGCTCTTGTAGTGACTTGGATTGATGGTAGGAAACCCGAAAATTAATCAAACAAACACTTCAGCTTCTCGCAAGGGAATACCTACTTTATCTTTTGCTGACAAGATAGGTTCTTCAGTTAGATTCCAATCAATGCCAATCTCAGGATCGTTCCACAACAGCGTTCTTTCATATTGTGGCGCATAATAATTAGTTGTTTTATATAAAAATTCTGCCGCATTAGACAACACTAAAAAACCATGAGCAAATCCTTCAGGAACCCAAAGTAGACGTTTATTTTCTGCATTAAGAAGACAGCTTACCCACTGTCCGAAAGTAGGAGAGTTTTTGCGAATGTCAACTGCAACATCCAAGACTTCACCAACAACAACCCGCACTAATTTTCCTTGCGGTTGTTGAACTTGGTAGTGCAATCCTCGCAGGACATTTTTTAAGGAATGAGAATGATTATCTTGGACAAACTTACGAGAAATTCCTATTTTTTCCGCAAAAGCTTGTTCGTTATAACTTTCGTAAAAAAAACCTCTCTCATCGCCAAAAATACGAGGTTCAATGATTAAAACGTCAGGAATTTCGGTAGGAATAACATTCATAATAATTAAAGAAGACGAGGGCAAAAAAGAAAATTTTTTACTTATAAGCCTGTGCAACTAACTCAAAATTTTCAGATTTAATCGATAAATTTTGGAAGCCAGCATTTAGTAAAGATTTTTCTAACGTGTAAGCTGTAAAACCACATTTATGAGCCATTGAGTACGTTCCTTCTTGCAAAGCAGGAGTAAAGCCATAAAGCATATCAATAGGTCGAATAGGCCCACCTATTG
>JBGTNM010000242.1:0-15279 GCA_041743025.1 Microcystaceae cyanobacterium | reverse complement strand
AAGTTAGTAATGGAAAATGGACGAGTAAGATAGGACAGAGTGAGTTAATATCCCTCTTTCATCAGACTGGGTGAAAAGCCTAATTTCTCGTTGGCTAGAATGGCGCAATCTCGTTGATTTCTCCAAAAGTGACGGAAGAGGGATATTATTGACATAGAAGTTTTAAGCTTGCTAAGCCGGTAAAGAGAGTTGAACTCTTGGCCTACGCATTACGAGTGCGCCGCTCTACCTCTGAGCTATACCGGCAACTAAGCGCGTTACTGATGACTGGCAAAAAGCATTTTTGACGCTTTTGTTCATAAGCAACGCCGATCTTACAGTATAGCGTAAATGTTAAACTAAGTGACAAGAAGTTATTAACCCCCCCCTCATGAGCAAGTCTCCTAATCCTCAGAGCGATCGTGAAAAATACGCTCGTCTTAAAGCCGAAGCAAAAGCCCCCTATAAAGGACTCAGACTGTTTTTTTATCTTGCTTGTGGCGCGTCGGGACTGGTGGGGGCAGTCGTGTTTTTGGCACAACTGGCAGCCGACAGAAACATTATAACAGCACTGCCGAATTTCGCCTTACAATTGGGGGTTGTTGCTTTGATGGTTTGGTTATTTCGGCGAGAACAGTAGAAGAAAGGCAAAAGAAAAGAATTGAGTAAAAATTCAATACATTCTGAACCCACTCTCGTCGTCAAAATTGGGACATCGAGTCTCACGCAATTAGAAACAGGACAACTTGCCCTATCAACCATCGCCTCGCTTGTCGAAACCCTGACTCAACTGCGGCGATCGCACTATCGCGTGGTTTTGGTGTCTTCCGGTGCGGTTGGGGTGGGGTGTGCTAGGCTCAATTTAAAGGAACGTCCTAAAAAAATCGCCCTCAAACAAGCGATCGCGGCTGTTGGTCAAGGACGTTTAATTCGCATTTACGATGACCTGTTTTCTAGTTTAGGACAACCCATTGCTCAAGTGTTACTGACGCGGCGAGAACTGATGGAACGCAGTTGCTACGTCAATGCTTACAATACCTTTCAATCCCTGTTAGAGTTGGGCGTGATTCCCATCGTCAACGAAAATGACACCGTTGCGGTTGATGAGTTAAAATTCGGAGATAATGACACGCTTTCAGCCTTAGTTGCCAGTCTCATTGATGCTGATTGGTTGTTTCTGCTAACAGATGTTGATCGCCTCTACAGTGCCGATCCTCGCCTCGTTCCCGATGCTAAACCCATTTCCTTAGTCAACAGTCGCGAATTTGCCGAATTACAAGTGAAGGCAGGAAGCAGTGGTTCTCAATGGGGAACGGGTGGTATGATGACCAAAATTACGGCTGCCCGCATTGCGACAAGTGCAGGAGTCAGAACCGTGATCACTCACGGCAAATATCCCGCTAATTTGAGCAAAATTTTACAAGGGGAAGCGATCGGGACGCAATTTGAACCCCAACCCAGGACAGATAATGCTCGCAAACGGTGGATTGCTTATGGTTTGCTGCCAGTAGGTAAACTCTATCTTGATGCTGGGGCAGTCAAGGCAATTTGTCAAAAAGGAAAATCGTTGCTAGCGGCAGGCATTACTCGCGTCGAAGGACAATTTGATGCTTCAGATGCTGTTGAATTGTACGATGAAGTCGGTAAAGAAATTGCGAGAGGAATTGTCAACTACAGTCACTTAGAAATTGAGAGAATTAAAGGGCATCATTCTGATAAAATCCCTCAACTATTAGGTTACGAAGGAGCAGAAACCGTCATTCATCGTGATAACTTAGTAATTTTATAAGCTAAAATTAATTAATTCAAAATAGTTTCTTGAATTTTAAAGTAAACCGTAACTTTTGAATTGCCAATTATTGTAAAAGGGAAGTGATCTTTTAAATTCAAGTCAATTTGATATTTATCGAAGTTACTTTCTTTAAACCATTGAGAAGAATTATTTAAGAAAATCGCCTGAAAAGGAGGGAAGATAATAATACTTTTTATCTTACTTGAATTTAAGTCTGGTTGAAAGCGTGTATAACCTTCAGTTAAATAAACTTTAGGGTCTAAGGTACGATAAGCTTGTTCTGCTTCTTGAACTAAGTCAGTATAAAAATCCGCTTCAGTACTACCATAAGAGGATAGATAAACTGACTTTCGATTCAGTTGATACATTAAGAACTTTTGCAAGGACAATCCAAACTCATAGAAGGAACGAGGATTAATCACTACTAAAACAGCATCATCTTTTTGGGTGTTTGTCGAGATTAAAGTTAAGAGTTGGTTGAAAGAATCTCGTTGAGTAGCATACCGTTGAAATTGAGGATAATTAACTTTTATAAATGAGATCGTAATCATTAAAATTAAAGAAAGGGAGAGTAAGCGAGAAAGTAGCTTACTAGATTGAGCAATTAATCTCAAACTTGCAGCCGTTAAAAAAGCATAACCTATAATAGCAGGAAGAAGATATCTTTCATAGATACCTGATTTGGAATAGAGGGCGATCTGAGGGATGATAATAGCACAACATAAAATAAACTCCTCCGTCAACTCTCCCAGTAAAAACCTTTTTTGTATAAGTGAGAGTACGCCGATACAAGTTATAGAAAACACAATGAAAGGCCAAAGCACTTTCTGAGTGAGAGATTGAAATGTTACACTCAGTCGAGTGACATCTAATCCAAAATTATCTGCATAGCTGGATGATAAACTACTAGAAGATTTTAGAAAACTAATAAAACCCAAATTTAAGATAAAAACAAGTGAGATAACGATCAAGTAAGGTAAGCAGAGTAGGCAGGCGGCTTTCCAAGTTAACTTTCTATGAAAGCGAATCTGAACTATTTTAAAAATGACAAGGGCAGGGAGAATAAGTATAAAATTCTCTTTACTAAGTGCCAATAAAATAAGAAAAACAAGTTCAAAAAAATTATAAATAAAAGTTTTATAGTTAGAGTTATATCTAGTGCTTAGGAGAGAAAAATAAAAAACAAAAGCTAACACTAAAGTGCTTAAAGTTTCTGGGGTTCCCAGTCTAAAGTAAATAGCAGACTGATCTCCTAACACTATCATCAAGGCAAACCCAATGGCTGTTAGATGCTGCCAATTCATAGCCAGACCAAACAAAAACCATACCCAAGTTGTCATTATGGCTATTATCATATTTAAGGCTATCCATAGGGATACATTCTGCCCTAAAATTTGAATTCTGAGTAATTTAAAGATAATCCACAACGGCCTAAATCGAATCCCTATCGCTTCTGCGTTTAACCATCCTTGGAGATGGTCTGAAAACTTACCACCCGCAATCACTTGATGATTGATAGCAATAATTTCATGATCGTCAATAAGATGGAATCCCTGATTAAAGGATCTGCTAAAATAAAAGACACCTAACCAAAAAGCGGATATCAAAACTAAGTAGGATATTGAGAGAGTTTTTGGAAAAAAGTTTTTTGACATGAATTTATTGAGTAACAGAGTAATTAATTAAGTACCTAAGCAAAATTAAAGGTAGGGTGGGCAATGCCCACAACTATCTTAGGATAACAGTTTTGGGCTTTTGGTAGGCATTGCCCACCCTGCAATTTATGTGTAATTAATTTTGCACGACTACTTATTGTATAAACAGTAGAGGCAAACAGCCGTTCGTCCCTACAACAAGATAATTAATCAACCGGATTTGATATTATGCTTTACCCGCCTGCCCCCTGGAACTTACAAGGATACGCCATTTCAACACTCAATTTTGTTGAGATAGAAAAAACACGTTTTTTCATTCCTCGTGAGTTACAAATAATTTCAGTTTTACCAGGAAAAACATTAGGGACTATTTATTTAGCTTCCTACGAAACAGGCTCAACTTTAAAATATCATGAGTTGATTGTTGCTCCTGCTTTAGTTCGTTATCAAGGAATAATCGGCAGTTGGATAACTCACATTTATGTTGATAATGAAGATTCTGTTGCTGGTGGCCGAGAAATTTGGGGATTGCCAAAAGAAATCGCAGAGTTTACTTGGAGAAAAAAACAAGTGATTGTCTATCAAAACAATCAAAAATTATGTGAATTACACTGGAAAAAAAGCTTATTTAATCTTGCAACCTGGTGGCGGCAATCCATTAAAGGCAAGTTTTTTAGCGTTTTAAATTCAGAATTATTGTTATTTGAAGGACAATTCAAGTTCAAAATCCAGTCAGCTAAAGCAAATTTAACGCTTCCTCCTGAAAGTCCTTTTTCTGGTTTGCAGTTAGGACAACCTTTATTCTGTGTTAGTTGCCAGCAATTACAACTGTTAGCTGATGTTCCTCAAGTTGTGGGTAGAGGATTTTAGTAGTAGGGTGGGCATTGCCCACCCTACCCTTCACGTTTTTATTAAACTCACGTCGAACAGATGTTTCAATGAACTCAATCCGTACTTGTTAACTAATCGAATAGGTCGAATTACATAGTAGAGAAAAGAGAAAGGTGTTGGTAAAGGAAAAAATGCTCGATCTTTTTCATTTGGAATTAGCCAGCGACTACCTTGTGTCAGGATAAAAAACCGTATTTTATCTTGAAAACGTTCTCTCATTCTGATAAAAAAGACATTGTTTTCTCCTCGATAAGATTCTGATTGTTCAACTTTAGATGACAATTGTTCAATTATTTGTATAGCTAGAGATTTCGCAACAGAATCAGTATTTATTTTTTGTAAGATATTTTTTGGCAGAGTTGTTTTTAAAAGACTATGTGATAGCAATAATCCTAAAAAGAGCATTCGCCGACAGCCTTTTTGACTAGCTTGTTTGATAACTTTATCCCAATTTAGATTGGGATAAATGCGGATGAATTCAGCAATATCGCAAATCCAAATGATTCGTTCCCAACGATGCTTAGAACCATGTATACAGAGTAGCAGCAGTAAGTCTTCTGGCGAAAGCGTAAATATTGTCGTTCCCGCTAGGATTAAAGACTGTTTTCGTTGCCATAAACCTTCAAACTCCAGATTTATACCGAATTCCTGGCGAGTAATTCTCCATTGTAAATCGACGGTAATAGGTGTCATTCCCCGTTGAGCGATGAGAAGTTTGTCAATAAGTTGATATTTTTGACAGGCGAGTAATTTCTTTGCTTTGTGTCCATTGGACTCGTCAACCAGAATATCCAAATCGCCAAACTGTCGCAGTGCTATGTTACCGTAGACTGAGGCAGCTAGAGCAATACCTTTAAAAGGAAGAGCAGGAATGCCGTGAATTTCCAAAAAATCTAGAATTTCAAGGAGTTCGCCGACGAGTACCAGATTATGAACCACATTAGCACCGAAGCTGTCTTTGAGTTGCGCTAAGGTAGTTTTAGGAACTAAATCAGGACAGATAGTATTCAGATTCCAATACAAAAGCGGCATCAATCTGTGTTGGGTAGCTGTCTCGATGAGATATTCCCAATCTATATCTGCTTGGAGTAAGATTCTGAGGCACTCAGCATCATTGACATCCATGTAAGTTCGAGCGCAGCAGAGTAGGATTTCGTGTTCAAGACTTGTTCCTACTTTTAGAGATGGCGGGGAAATTTGGGTTAAGGTATTCATAAGCTGTCATACATTTAAATTGCATTATCGGGATCGTTAGAAGGATTGTAGGGCGAGCATCTTGCTCGCTATTAATATCATTTTGAAAAAGTCGTGAGAGACATAATGGGTGGGATTCTAAGGAGCAAGATGCTTGAGATTCTAAGGAGCAAGATGCTCCTACTTCTTGATCTCTATTGTTACTGTTGAAAATTGGTACAATCTGTTATTTAGATGCATCTCAGCTTAAGACATTGCTATCCCTATTCGTGACACTGCGATCGCAGGTGCAGGAGCAATAATTGATCTCACCACAGGAAACATTGAACCAATAGCAAAACCACCTAATATAGTCGCTGTTTTAACGACTTTTCGACGGGAGATATTTGAGTCTGCTATCGGTTCAGTTCTGTAGTTTTTCAGAAGATGAAAGCGTTCTAGTTCTTCTAGTGTCAACCAAATTAATACTCTGATATCGGTGTCTTCATCCACTGGAAGATTTAATTCTTCTTTCAACAATTGAGCAATATCATCAATCGTATTGTGACCATCACAGAGTTCCCAAATTCTAGTCGCCATTGCATTTAAACTATGGGAAGCATGGTTTTTTTGGTCGTAAACTACGATTTCGTTACCAACTTCTTGAATCATGAGTTTTTCGGTTCTTGCTACAGGTATCATGGTGTTTTTCTCCTTTTTTTTAAGGCTAGCAGGCAGGATGCCCGCACTACAAAGCTTTCACAATTAAGATAAATTAAACGGCTCTTAGCTTAGTTGCTGTAATAAACTTAAAGCAACACTATCTGCTTCAGCCCGTTCCCCTTCAAGAGTTAAAGCACTAGAAACAGCCTTAGCCAAGATAGGAAGGGCAAATTCAGGACGCAAACGAGCGACAATGGTATTATCTAGCAGAGCTAATACAGCTTCGCCTGGAGACATCTGCTTAGGATTCCATTGTGCATCTGGTTGGTATTGGATATGTGCAATCAAACCGACAGATAAAGACTCTGTTCCCGACTTACCGCCGAGTTCTTCTACTGGACACCTTTTGACTCGCTCACCCGTTTCTTGCCGTACAGAAAGCGGTCTAGAATAAGGATGAACCCGTCCATCAGTGTCAAATACAGCATATTCATCTGAGTAGTAGATGGCTCCCGCTTGGACTAATGCCTTGACTAAAGTTGTTTTACCACTAAAACTGCGTCCAGGAATCACAATAGCTTTACCACACCAACCGACTACCCCTGCATGGACAAACAGTTTATCTCGAACTGCTATCCCAATCTGTAAACGCAAGTCAGAATCGAACGTTTCCAAAATATCCTCAAGTTCTGTACTTTGAATGAGTTCTTCATGTTGGCGATAGAGTTGGTAATAGGGATAGGATTCATCCACAATTAGAGAGTACAACTTATCGATAATAAGGGATGAAGAAGGTTTCCATTCAGGGGGTAAGTAATCGAGAAGACGCTCTAAAACAGTTGTTTCGTTGACTCGGATACCGATACGAATGCCAAAACTAATAAAAGAGATTTCTGCCTTCCACTGAAGGTTATTGAGTTTCTCCATGTCAGCAGGAGACTCATTAGGTTGATTAAGCTGAGGTAGCGTTAAATTTAGCATTTAAGCTTCAATAGATGTGAGCGATCGCCAAGATTTCGGTAACATGAGTCTTAGAAATCTCAGCCCTTTATGATGTTTGATACCTTAGAATAAAGCCAAGCAATCGATAAAAGCACTTACCTTTTCTGTCAAGTTAATTGCCGAAAACTGCCATGCAGATTAGATTTCTTGCATAAATTCTTCAGAGGTAAGGTGGGCATTGCCCACCCTACTTTGTGCCTTAGTGTCTTTGTGGTTGACTATATCTTCAAATTAATGCTTCTAAAGCGCCTTGAATATCTTCGGTTAATTGCTGAACCGCTTGTTTAGCACTCTTGCGGCTGCTGTGATAGACTAGCCAGCGATCGCTCACTAAAATGGGTTTTCCCACTGTCAGTTTAACCCGTCGTTTGCCCAATTGAGGGCGGCGTGGGATGCGATCGCTTTCAATACGAGATAGGCAATCATACAGGATAGATAGCGTCTCAGCAAAACGTTCTGCCGTTGGTTTTTCCTTGACATAACTGCCAGTGACGGCAACGAAACTCTCTACCAATCTCATGTGTTTGAGGCGTAAATCGGCTTCTTCGGCTACCCATTCGGCTAAACCGCTTTGTAATGCCGATAAATCCCTTAAATCTTCAATATCTTCCCGATAAATCCTATTCCATCCTACTTCTTCTAAACGTCGGCAGCGATCAACAATCGTACCTTGAGAAGGTAAGCCAAAATAATCCTCAGCGACTTTGAGTGCTTTATCTAAAAGGTTTTGTAAGCGTTCAGCAAGCCTGTGATTGGGATCGAGAGAGGCATTGATTGGAGGGAAGTCAAGGCGATAAAATCGGCGGTAGAAATCTTCCATCTGAGTTAGTAAATGTTCCCCTAAGCGCAATAAACGAGGATAGAGAACGTAAGCCGGATTTTTCGACTGATTTAAAGCACTATGCGACCCCGATAAGCCACTTTTATCCTCAAGTTGACTGAGGAGCTTTTCAATTTTTTGCCAAGGTGGGGTGACAAAATAGTAACGAATGCCGATGGGAACAATGTAAACTGCTTCAGTTCGGTTGGCTTTGTGCAAGTCTTCCACACACCAAAACCCCAACTGTGCTAACCCAGGTTCTAGCACAGAAACGATTTCGCCGTGTCCGTTGGTTCCACCTTCCGGCGCGACAGTTAGGGGAAACTTGCCATTGATTAACAGTTCTCGTGCTGCGCGTAACGCGGTGCGATCAAGGGGTTTCCCGCGATGAATTGGCAAGCCGCCACCTCTTGAAAACAGCCATCCTAGCCAATTTCCTGCCCAGATCGTCATGCCGCGATCATAGATAAAATGAGTATGAATGGGAGACTGGAGAATAACTCCTTGCTGTCTTGCTGTCTGAGGAACGCAACGAGACATCAAGTGAAGCATACAGAGAGGATCTTCTACTTCGGCATGGCGAAATGCTATTAAAAAACGCAGTTTTCCCGCTTGAAATTGCTGGTAAAGCTCGACTAATTCCTCCACACCCTCTGCTTCAACGCGAACAATTCCTCCTACTAACCAACGCTGTAATCTAAATCGCAAGATGGCTGGTACAAAAGTGTGTACTAGCTTTAAAACCCAAACATTAAACTGTTGAGGAATAAATTTTAATCGCGGGTGGACGTGGGACATGATAAGCTGTAGAACAACAAGAATTGCTAGTTGAGGTCTCGCAAAGCGAGTGCCTACGGCAGCAGGCAAAAGGCAAAAGGGAACAACTAATAGACAACTTAAATGTGGATTAGCTTATCAATCAATTGCCTGGAGGTAGTACATTCTGCGGGAGAGGTTGAGATGGGTGAAGCAAAAGTTGCCTGAGTTCGTTGCCATTAGCACTTGCTAAAGCTATATATTCTTGTTTCAGTGGCGCAATTAACTCTGGATCTGTTTCCTGCCAATAAAGTATTATGGTTTCAAGCTCATTAAGTCTGCGACGACGCTTTTCTTCAAGCGATTCAGGTATAACTAAAGCACTAATAGAGCCTCCAAAAGCTCCTGCAAATGGAGCAAGCAATATCTTCTGTAGCCCAGAAACAGGAGCAGATGTGCTCCATAAAAGAAGACATAATGAACTTCCAGCTACACCTCCTAACGTCTTTCTAGAAGCTCGACTAAAGCGGTTAGCAAGTTCAAGGAGTCCACTACTAGACTTTACTGTACGATTAACAAGATCTGCCGTCTCAAGAGTTTTTTGAACTGCACCTGTAAGGCGTTCTAAATTGCGCTCGTTATCTTGCTGCGGTTGGTCAGATCTTTCCTCTGGCATTAGATTAATGGCTTTAGAATAATTCTAAGTCGTTAGGTTCAATATCGGTCGAATAGTTCTACATCTAGGTTATATAAGGCTTTTTCAGCTTTTTGAATGATGTCCTTCAATTCTCTTATTTTATCGAGATAAGACATTGAAAGAACTAGAATTCCACCTGAAATTCCAATACAACCTAGAACCCATCCATTTGCAACGGATTCCTGAGCAGATTCTTCAAAAGATTTTTCTGATGATAGTAAGAACAAGTTGTGGGAAAAAATTAAAAGTGCAACGAAAAAAGAAAGGATTGTTAGGTTGCAAAAGAGTCCCCTTCTTCTACGTAGCTCTCCTAAATTGGTGACAGCTTTATTCTTAGCTTGATAAAGTACAGTACGTGCTGCCAACGCCTCACGGTAAATACTTTGCCCATTGCTGCCTTTAGTTAGCACCTGCTTAGATGATTCACTATCATCAGTCTTTTCTAAATAACCTTCAGTTTTCATAAGTTCAACCCTACTTATTTAGTTACTACGGTAAATCCTCAAAATCTTGGTCGGTAATGGGTAATCGCTAATCAAATAAGATGTGCCTCACTGATCCCAGAAACGCTATATAGGTCAGGATAGCTACATTTAGCTAATCTTAAGATATTATCCAGACATTTGCTCTATTCTTATTATAAATTATCATCGATTTTTTATTTGGGATTTAGGTTGACTGAGGAGAAACCACCACAACTCTAGCCCAATTAAACCCAAGCCTCCTATCGTAACTGCCGCTTTAATCCATAAAGGCTGTTCTATCGCCCGAAACGAGCTAGTCTGTTCTATTTTAGGCGGTATTTCATGAGGCATCTGCGCCACGACTCGACTAGAAATAACGCCTAATCCTAATCCCAGACTGACAAGACTGCTAGCAATAATTTGCTTTAACATGGGTAGATTCCTTTAAAACTAGGCAACGATTTTGGGTTGAAAATTTCGCAGGCGTAAGGCATTCGTCACCACTGAAACGGAACTGAACGCCATTGCTGCCCCGGCGATGATGGGATTGAGCAACCAACCAAAGATAGGAAACAGAATTCCCGCAGCAATCGGGATGCCTGCCACGTTGTAAATAAAGGCAAAAAAGAGATTTTGGCGGATATTAGCCATCGTCGCCCGACTCAGTTGGATAGCAGTGACAATCCCTTGTAAATCGCCCGAAATCAGAGTAATGTCAGAAGCAGCGATCGCGACATCTGTTCCCGTACCAATGGCAATCCCCACATCTGCTTGAGCTAAGGCTGGGGCATCATTAATGCCATCTCCTACCATCGCCACCATTTTGCCTTTTGACTGAAGTTCTTTGACTTTATCCACTTTTTGGTCAGGTCGAACTTCGGCAAAGACGCGGTTAATGCCAACCTCATGAGCGATCGCTTCGGCGGTTTGGCGGTTATCTCCTGTGAGCATCACGACTTCTAACCCCAAGCGTCGTAAGGCTCTCACAGCAGCAACAGAGGAGGGTTTGAGCGCGTCGGCAATCCCCATCAAGCCCTCGACTTTTCCCTCTACCGCCAGCCAAATGACCGTTTTCCCCGCTTCTTCCCATTGGGTTTTGTCCGCTTGCAGTGCGTCGGTAGAGATGCCTAATTCGTTCAGCCAGCGTTGTGTGCCAATTTGGACGAGTCTGTCAGAAACCTTTCCCTGTACGCCACTTCCAGCAATGGCTTCAAAGTTTTGCGCGTCCGTTAACTTCACTTGTTGAGACTGAGCGTATCTGACAACCGCTTCCGCCACAGGATGCTCGGAGTTCCGTTCGACGGATGCAGCTAGATAGAGGAGTTTTAGCTCATTACTATTAGCCGTGCCGCCAACGGTTAGATAATCCGTTACTGTGGGTTGACCTTGAGTTAATGTACCCGTTTTATCCAGCACAATCGTCCGAATTTTGTGAGCGAGTTCTAGACTTTCTGCCCCTTTAATTAAAATGCCGTTTTTTGCCCCAATCCCCGTTCCTACCATCACAGAAGTCGGTGTTGCTAATCCTAAAGCACAGGGACAGGCAATAATTAACACCCCAACTGTCGTTACCAGAGCAAGGGTTAAATTGCCCATGAGGTTGAACCAAATGATGAAAGTGGCGATCGCAACCGCTATGACAGCAGGCACGAACCAACCTGTCACTTGGTCTGCCAATCGCTGAATCGGGGCTTTACTGCCTTGAGCATCTTGTACGAGTTTGACAATCTGCGAGAGAACTGTCTCTTTGCCCACTCGTGTCGCCCGAAATTTAAAGCTACCCGTTTTATTAAGGGTTGCCCCAATCACTTCATCGCCAGGCTGCTTTTTGACGGGTAAACTTTCCCCGGTTACCATTGCTTCGTCAACATTAGAGCTACCTTCAATCACCTCACCATCGACCGGAATCTTCTCGCCAGGACGCACTAGCACCACATCCCCCATTTGCACTGCTTCAATCGGCACGTCCACTTCTTGCCCATCTCGAATTAAACGAGCGGTTCTCGCTTGCAGTCCGATGAGTTGGCGAATGGCTTCGGAGGTTTGTCCCTTGGCACGATTTTCTAGGAGCCGACCGAGTAAAATTAGCGTGATAATAACGGCAGCCGCTTCGTAGTAGACATCGGGTCTGAGTCCTTGAGCGATAAACCAGTTGGGAAAGAAAGTCGGGAACAGCGAATAGAGATAAGCTGTACTCGTTCCCAAGGCAACTAGGGTGTCCATTGTCGCTGTATGCCGTTTGAAGGCTTTCCAGGCATTGCGATAAAAAGCTGCACCGCACCAAAACTGCACGGGAGCAGTCAAAATGAGTTGTATCCACCCATTATGCAGCCACATTGGAATGAAAGGAATGCTCAATCCCGTCATCGCTGGCAGCGACCCCAATACGAGCAAAGCACTGAGGATTCCTGCTACGATAACCTTTCGGGTTAATTGACGGTTTTCTTGGGTGCGAACCGCTTTTTCTGCGTCATCTTCTGTAGTAATCATTGCCTGTTCTTGTAAGGAATAGGCAGAGTATCCCGCATTTTTAACGGCTTGTTGCAATTGCTCAATCGTGACTTGCCGAGGATCGTATTGTACTGTCGCTTGCTCTGCGGCAAAATTGACCTGAGATTCGCTGACACCAGGCACGGAACGGAGTACGTTTTCAATACTTCTCGCGCAGGAGGCACAACTCATGCCGCGCAGTTTTAAAGCCGTGTTTTGGGTATTCATCAGTTTTAAATATCCAGAAATAAAATATATGTAGGACAGCATCGGAGCTTGTTACGGGCAGCAAGCCTGTGTTACTCATCGGTATTTTAGAGGCGTGTTAGCTTATATAGCAGTGGAAGCGTAGATTAGGACAGTCTTAAAGGTTAAAACCTAGCCGTCGTCAAGATTTTACCCCCTGCCTCCTGCTATACGTGTCTGGCTACCTCATCAATTAAGCTGCAAAGCTCCTGGCTGCAAGGATCGTCTAGGAGTCTATTAGCCCAACGCTCTTGGTATGCTTCTAACTCTGCCTTAAGGGTTTCGATTCGATGAAGTTGTTCTTCAAGCTCAGCAATTTTTTGAGTCAGTAAGTTTCGTACCAGAGGACAAGCAGGATTTCCTTGGCGGCGAACCCCCAAAATTTGCTGAATTTCTGAAAGGGAAAACTGGAGAGATTGTGCTTTCTTAATAAATTGCACCCGCTTGATAGCCTCAAAACTATAATAACGGTAGCCGCTTTCGCTTCTTCGGGCAGGTTCTAACAACCCTAGGGTTTCGTAATAGCGGATGGTTCCCACAGCTACATCTGTTTGCTCTGCCAGTTCTCCAATCCTGAGAAGTTTACTGGCCGATAACTCTTCACAAGTTTTTCCTTTGGTCGTCATGATAGATTTTGGGCAGCCTAATTCTCTACTCCCTCTAGCTTAAACTCTATAGCTAATTATAGAGTCAAGACTTTTTTATCTCTATATTTTTCTCATTAGACCTCTTGACTCTTAAGTCGAGTAGAGGGTTTAGGATATATACAGTTTCTAAAATTCATTGGTAAACAATTATGAATCAACTAACTCAACGCAAGCGATTGACCTTTGCCGCTATAGCAGTAGTTATTTTGACACTCGGTGGTGCTGGAACTGCTTTAGCACAAACCCCTTGCTTAATTCCTACTGTTAACTGTCCACCCCCCAATTGTTGCTAATAATCTTTCTGCGTGCCGGATAGCGGCGGCTTCATCTTTTTTTCGGATTATAAATAAATGAAATTTGGATGAAATCATTCTATTTAAATCGATAGAAATACGACTTATGACTAGCGAGAGAAGAAAGCAAGATTTTGATTGTTTAAAGTTAAGTCAAAAGAGATAAGCTATCTCTCTTTTAAAATAAACTGAAGAAAACTAAGAGGGTAAAATAATGACGCACCATCTCACTTTGAACCAAGTCAACTCAGAAATGCAGCAGTGCATTCAAAACTGCTCAGACTGCCACAGCATCTGCTTAAATACCGTCTTCTACTGTCTACAAAAAGGCGGTATGCATTCAGAATTGCCTCATATCCGACTGATGCTCGATTGCGCTGAAATTTGTCAAACCAGTGCTAATTTTATGCTTCGGGGTTCTAACCTCCATGCACGAACTTGTGGCACTTGTGCTGAAGTGTGCGAACAGTGCGCGACTGACTGCGATCGCATGGGCGATGACGCTCAAATGAAAGCTTGTGCCGATATCTGCCGTCGCTGCGCCGAATCCTGCCGTCAGATGGCGATGGCAATGGCATAAAGGGTCATAGGAGTGTGGGCATCTTGCCCACAGCCTACTGGTTGAAAAAGGAGCGAGCAAGATGCTCGCACACCTAGAAACTTACCACACTATTTTAAGTTTGCCACGCCTATATTGCTGCAACCCAACACCCTCAAAAACCAATAGAATAGCCGAGAATGAAGCGCAATTCGCTACGTTCTTCACCACCACCTGTTGCAATATTTCCCTCTATGCCAATATCGAAGACGTTTTGATAACCGACTTGCTGGCGTAATCCTATCCCTGTTGTTATGATTACGTCTCCATCAGTATCCTCACTCGCACGGACTCCTAATTCGGCTAAAAAGGTTTGATCGAAGCGTTGGGGATAGCCTAGCGGTCTAGAATAACCGAGAATTACACCAGGGATGACCGAACGATCGCCACTTTGGGCATCTGTGCTCACATTCAGGTCGAGATTGAGATGCAGGCGATCGTACTGACCGACAGTCTTGCTGGCAATTCCCCGCAGACGAAAATCAACGCCTTGAGAATCGTTCCCCGTCGGGAAAGCAGCATCGGCGCGGATGGCAAAGGCTGGTACATCGTCGTATTCACGGTTAAAGTTATGGAATACGCCTACTGACAAGTTACCGATATCAAAGTCGGTATCATCTGTATCGGCACGACCGCCGACTTGGGGATCGATACCAATGGTAAAGTGACTGTTGAGAGCAAAGCCGTAAAGATACTCGATCTCCAACTCCCCGCCGACCGAGCGATCGCTCGGCAGGACAAAGACTGTACCCAGTTCTAGAGAGTGTTCGCCAAAAGCTATACTCTCAGCATCATCAAAGGACAGAGGAAAACCGGCATCGATGTTGTTATGGTCAACCGCACCTACTGAGTTAGCGGCTAAAACGACAGATATCACTCCCCACACGACAGCACTTGTGCCGTATTTCTCAAATAACTTCATCTAATTTTTTCCTTGATTAATCAAACTAAAAATTAATGATTCTCATGAACGCTAGCCGGAGTTTGCCTAGAATCCGGTTGCTGTCTGTTGCCATGCTGCATCGTATCGTGATTCATTGGGACTGACTCTGGAGTGCCTTGGGTTGCATTAGTGGGTGTCTGATGGTTATGACCCTCGTGACCAGTCCCTTC
>JBGTNM010000241.1:0-1548 GCA_041743025.1 Microcystaceae cyanobacterium | reverse complement strand
ATCGGCGGCGCGCCACTTGGCATCCAGATTGCCGACGACATCTTTGAGGGCGGTCTCATACCCACGCCCCCTAACCAGCAACCATCCGGGCGCGAGAAGTGCGGACTCAATGACCCGTCTGTCGGTGCCGCGCAGGTTTCTCGCCCTGCCAGCGTGACGCCCAAGTCATCGCAGACGAACATTCGCTGATAGTGATATGGAAGTAGTGGCGAGTCTTAAGTCCTTGCCATCGGGAGCATCTCACTTTTGCAAATATAGGTAAAAGTAAGGGAAAATAGTGACACTATTTTGAACGAGTAGCAAAGGCTTTGACTATGACCCCTGAAGACTCCCAACGCCTAGAAGACTGCTTAGTGGAAGTGGCAGAAATTCTTTATCGGAATACCCAAAGGGAAGAACTCAAAAGCTTTGAGAGCTTAGAAAAAGCAGTACGAGCCAAGATCCTAGAGCAAGTAAGTCCAAAAATTGCTTTTTTTTTATCAAACAAGTTACAGGGACAGAAAAAGGTAGAGCAAGAATAGTCAAGAGCGTGCTAGGCAAGGTAAAACTGACAGGTAAGCAAGCAAAAATATTAGGGTTAAAGCCTTATAGCCAATTGAGTCCACTATTTGAAAAAAACTGCCTGTTGCTGAGTGGGAATGAATCGTTTCAAGATTGTGAAAAAGATATTGTTGCATTGACGGGAATGAAAGTATCTCACAGCACCTTACAAAGACTGGTTCATCGGCAGGATTTTGAGGAGCCGCAAACTCTTCAAGGAGTATCAGAGGTAAGTATTGATGGAGGGAAAGTCCGTTTGCGTTCTCAAGTTTTGGGCTTAAAAAGCTATTATTGGGACTATAAAGCTGTACGCTTGCAAGGTATTTACTACGGTACATTCTTCCAAGATAATCTGTCCCTCACCGCTTGGGTTAATAGCCAACGTCTTCTTTACCCCCTTGTTTGCTTAGGAGATGGTCATGATGGAGTGTGGAATTTATTTGCAGAAATTGGCAGCACTAATATCAGACAGGAAATTCTAGACTGGTATCACCTCAAAGAAAATCTTTACAAAGTTGGTGGCTCGCTCAAACGACTGAAAGCCGCAGAGACATTTCTGTGGCTGGGTCAAATTGAATCCGCTAAAGCTTTATTTGCCGACTTGAAAAAAAAGTCTGCCCAAAATTTCATCAACTATCTTAAAAAGCATTATCAACGAATCGTTAACTACAAGGATTTTTCTCAACAAAACCTATGTTCTATCGGTTCTGGTGCTGTTGAATCAGCCGTGAAACAGATTGGTAAGCGTTTAAAAATTTCTGGCGCACAGTGGAAATTGGAAAATGTGCCTCGGATGCTACAACTTCGCTCTGCCTATCTCAATGGTCAGCTTACTACTTGATATTTTTGCAAAGGTGAGATGCTCCCGATTGTGTCATTACCATCCCAAAACTCCACGTTGCCAATCCAGACACTTGAGGTAAGCTCAGATAAGGGAATCGATAACTGACAATCTGTTTCCAATTTTTGAGATGTTGATTTAATTTCATCTCTAACCTATTCTCTTTC
>JBGTNM010000240.1:0-5106 GCA_041743025.1 Microcystaceae cyanobacterium | reverse complement strand
TAAATCGCCAGCAATAAACACATCAAGACGCTTGGCAAACAAAATTTCTAAATTTTCTTTGATTTTAACAATCCAGTCATACTGTTCGGTGTTTTCTGCCATCGGCTTGCCGTCGCTGTCAGGATAGAGAAGGTCGTCATCGAGATCGAGAGTAGCTATCATAGGATGAATAATACAATTGTTTTTATGTTTATTTTAGTTGAGTTTGTCCTCAATCGTGTTAAAAACGCGATCGCCACCATTAAAATCTTAAATTAATGTCTACTTCTCCTATTCTTAGTATTTGCATTCCTGCCTATAATCGACCAAATTGGCTCAGACGTGCTTTAGAATCTATTATGCTTACTAATTCGGATATTCAAGAAGCAATTGAAATCATTGTTACTGATGATTCTTCTGATAGCAAATGTGGAGAAGTTGCCCAAGAAATACTAAAAGCTTGGAAGGGAGAATGGTTTTATTCCTTTAATAACCCTCGCTTAGGGATGGCTCAAAATTGGAATCGCTCAATCAAGCTAGCGTCGGGAGAATATGTTTTAATTTTGCACGATGACGATTTTTTATTAAAGGATGCTTTGGCTGATATTGTAAGAGCGATCGCGCAAGCTGAAAAACAGCACCTTGTCTTATTATTTGGGGTTGTGGTAGTTAATGAAACTGAACAAATAATTAAACAACAGAATTTTAGAAAACCGATTTATTTACCTCCCAAACAAGCTTTAATTAAGTTATTATCTAATTCATCTTTTGTGCGATTTCCAGCGATTGTAATTCAGCGTCATCTATTTACTGAAGTTGGTTATTTTAATCCTGAGTGGGGAGAACCGACTGATATTGAAATGTGGATTCGTTTATTTAGTCGTTATGGAGTTCTGTGTCTTCCTTTTGCAACCTGTGCTTATACCGTTCATTCTCAAGCATTGACAATGGGAATGTTTAAGGAACAAACAATTGATACTTTACTAAAACTATTTGTTGAAGTTGATAAATTAAAGATACTCAACCAGGAAGAAAGTGAGCAGTGTCAATCTTTATTTATTCATCAATTTATTCTAGCAGGTGCTTATCGACAACTCAAAAGAAAACAATGGAGTAAATTTCAAAAAACTATGAAGCTTTTTGAATTAGAAAAAATTCGCCATTTAACGATACCCACTAAATGGTTATTGATTCGAGCAAGTTTTAGTCTTATTTCACGCTTTACTGCTATTTAAGTCGATAAATCACCAAACTGTTCTCGATACCGTTGTACTATTGCTTCAAGTTCTTTTGCTTTTTGACGTTCTTGTTCAATTAATTCTAAACCTAAAGGGAGCAAATTAGCTGATTCATCCCACCATCGCAGCCAATATCCTGTTATGTCTATTTTAGTCCCGTACCACACACCCAAAAACAATCCTATTTCAGCAATCCAATAGTAACCTTGTTCAGTAGCTGATTGCGTCTCGTAGTGTCCATTGAACAGACGATAGACTTCTAGTCTTCCACTTTTTGGTTCAAAAATTACATAAATAGGAACTTGTAAAATTTGCTCGTAGTAGTACCATTTACCATAAGGATAATTGGGATTAACGGAATATTCATCGCCTTCAGTTTCTGATAAAAACTCCATAACAATCAGAGGTAAATTGCCTTCTGTATAAGGAGTATAGCTTCTACGAATCTTATCGGTTGGATGAGTTTGGGGAACATAAACCCAATCAGGCGCTTTGATGGCGATTTTGTCGTCTACTTTCGTGCAGATGCCAAAATTGGTTGCTATGAGCATTTCAGTTTTAATGAGTCCTGCAATTTCCAGGATTTCGCGCAAGACAGCAGCGAGAAGGGGTTGTAGTTGATTATCCACTGGCTTGTCGGGTAGGATAAAGTCTGGCGGAAGGGTTTCCCAGCTAATTTTAGGTTTTTGTTCTTTTGAAAGAATGGGAGTTTGAGTCATGAGAATATTCCCTAGTTTTTTAGTATTAGACTCATTTTTCTAATTATAAACTTGGCATTAAAAATTTAAACAGTATTTACCAGGTTTTACCTAATCTCCCTGTAAACCCATCATAACTTCCTTTAAGACAAGCCCAAATTTTAAGCAAAATACCATTTCTTTCATACAAAAATAATTTTATAGTTGTTATTAGCACAAACCTTATTCTTTGAATAATTGACTTAGCTAATTGATAGTTTTGCTTGGCAAGTTTTATTTCGAGATAGGTGTGGTTTCGACTCATGTAATAATAGCGCAAAGGAGAATAGTTATAAATAGTAACATCTCGCTTTCTTACGATTGCCTTAGCTCGACGCGAGTTGCCAAAGCGATGCTTCAATATAGCACTTGTGATCACGACAATATCATAATTATGTTGTTTAAAGTTTATGCAATATTCCCAGTCAACTGCATCAATAAACAATTCCTTATTCGGTAGAGGAACTTGCTTAGCAGCACTTATTGATACTAAAGATCCCGAAGTAATGACAACATCGCATTCATAATAATTTTTTTCATCTTCACAACCAGGAGTATCAATAAATTTATATTTATCAAAGACAATACCGTGTAGAGCTTGTCCTGTTGTATGATCAATCGGTAAAGGCGCAATAATGCCAATACTTTTACCTAAAATTGTCAGTTTTTCATAATAATCTATCAACTTTTTAAGGCAATCTGGTAAAGGTTCGCTATCTTGATCAAACGTCCATAAAAAATCATATTTTTGTTCAATTGCCCACTGGATAGATAGGTATAGTCCGCCTGAAATACCAATGTTTTCTGGATAGTGTTTAACGATTGCATCAGACGCTTCAAGTGCCGGAGATCTTAATTGTTTTGAGGAATTATCGGCAATATAAATTGCTTCAACAGGATAAGACTGTTTTTTGATTGAAGCAATACATTTTTCTACAGCACTTAGATCTTCATAAGCTGTAATGTAGGCAGCAATTTTGTACATCATTGATTTTTGTGGCTATTTTTTACTTTTTAACTTATTCTGAATTTTATTCCAATTATTCATCAGCAAATGGAAAAAATTTACAACTCCTATTTCTCTGATTAAAGATATTGATATTTCAAATTTGTAAAACAAGCCTTTTGATTGTTTCACTTTAAGAGGATATCGATATCGTTCTAATGAACGTCCAAAGCAAAATGTTTTAATAGGTTCTTGTTCGGAAACCTCGCCTTGATCGTGTTCATGATGAACTTCTATGATGACACCAAATTCTGAAGCAATATTATGATAGTGCCTTAAAGCAAAATCAAGTTTCACGCCTTGTTTATGTAGTTCTACAAGAATTTCAGGTTTGATGACATATATAATCTCTTTAAGTATCCATCTTGCTCCAAGTTCTTTCTGCCATATTTCAGGATACCATTGACAAATATGAAGATAGGGATCTTCAGTGAAAAAGAATTTATGTCCGAAAACAAAAGCTGCATTTGTCCAAGCATAGGGAGTCCAGAATTCTAAAAGTGCGCCATTTTTTGAGACACGACTGATTTCTTTAAAAACTTCGCCGTGTTTTTCTATATGTTCTAAAAAATGAGAAGAGTAAACATACTCAACACTTTTATCTGGAAAAGGTAATGGTTCTGATTCAATATCTAAAACATGATCAACGCCAGGGGATTCACAGATGTCAATCCCAATCGTTCCTTCTTTTTTACAATAGCCACATCCAAGATCGATTTTTAGAGTTTTTTCATCCGACACATAATTTGTTAACATTTTTTTAATCTCCGTAGGTAATTAGTACAAAAAAACTATAGCCATGAGTTTCATTGTATTGACTGTCTTCAGGGCTTACACTGATAATATTCCCAAAAATCTTGCAAAATTATCACTTGTATCCAAAAAGTTTAAAATTCTCTAAATAATGGCTCTCCCATACTTGTGGTTATAAGCAAAACTTATAAATTAATGTAGGATGGGTTAGACGGCAGTAAGCCTTCAAACTTAACTAGAAATTATCAATACGTCGTAACTCATCTTCTTAAAATTTGTAACATATAAGAACATTTTACCCCATGATATCGGGAGAGCCAACATCTTTACTTACTTTGCTATAGAGGAAATTTATAGTCAACATCTTTTTTAACGTAAACCACAAATTCCGCAGCTTCCAAAAATTACTCGATTCTATATTTTTAATTTCTGTTTTTAGAAATTCTATATTTTCTTGATTTTGTAAAGACTGATACAACTCACTATTTTTAGTCAAATTAAAAAAAGAAATTAAATCAAAATTATAAACTTTTTCTGCAACTTGTAAGACTGCTTCATCTTTTAAAAGTAAAAAAAGTTTTTCCAGTCCAATTGCTCGAATATGTATATTATCATGCTTAAAATAGATAAATGCTTTTTCTAAATCATATTCAGTAGATGTCATAAAAGATCGATTGTTGATTTCTTCAGCAAACGCTTTTCTAAAACTTTCGAGGTTGATTTCATCGAAAAAAGCTCTATAGACCTGCTGAATTTCAAACAAGGATCTTGAACGATTAGATTTATCGCAGCTTAAATTAGCTTCATTACTTCTAATTCTATAACTAACAAGCTTCTCATGAAGAAGAACAATATTATATTTTGCGATACTTTTCAACCAAAATTCAAAGTCTTGAAGTTGGATAAGAGCTAAATTAAATAGTCTGATTTGCTGTAAAATATCTCTATTAATAAAAGCAGTTGAGCCACAAAAAATATTGCCTTTAAAGAAAAATGTTCTTAAAATTTGAGCTTGCGATAAACCATCAAAATTAAATATTTGTCGAAATCCGTGATCGTCATTTAAAATGATACTTCCTGACTCGTCAATAAAGTTAACCCAAGAAAAAACCAATTTTTCTTGAGGATTTAAAACTAAGTATTCATACTGTTTAGCAAGTCTATTAGGAGAGCAGATATCATCACCTGATAGAAAGGCAATATATTTTCCTTTTGCCACCTTGATTCCTGTATTCATAGCAGCGCTTGGCCCTTGGTTGCGTTGATGAATAGAAATAATTCTCGAATCTGTAAACGAGTCAATAGTATTTCTGGTATCATCTGTCGAACCATCATTGACGATAATTAACTCAAAGTCGCCGAAAGTTTGACTCAGAACACTTTGAATAGCTTG
>JBGTNM010000239.1:0-4589 GCA_041743025.1 Microcystaceae cyanobacterium | reverse complement strand
AGACGTTCATCCTCAATCTCGACCCGGTGAACGCCGATCCGACGAATCCCGAAAGCGACAAGCCGCATTTCTGGTACAAAGGCGCGACCGACAAGCACGGCGAAATTCAGGTGGAAGACGTGGACATCCTGTGCGCCCATCAATACGCCCATCAGTAAATCTTTTAGCGGTACAGTTCGTTGTCTCTCTAGAGGTCGGCTGTCGGTTTTTAGAGATTTTGTAACACCTACTGCATCGATAATCACAAAATGGGTTTTAGCCTGAGCAGAGCTAGTCACTTTTTTCAGGTCATCGTTGTTGATTACCCGTGTTCCCCTTCCCTTCATCTGTTCAAAGTAATTTCGCGATTTCACATCTCGCATAAAGAGCAAACACTCTAACGGTTTGACATCCGTTCCAGTCGCAATCATATCGACGGTTACGGCAATGCGGGGATTATAGTCATTACGAAATTGCGCGAGTACAGATTTAGAATCTTCCTCTGCCTTGTAGGTTACTTTTTTGCAAAAAGCATTTCCTTCGTTAAATTCCTCCCGCACGATCTTAATAATGTCATCGGCATGACTATCGGTTTTGGCAAAAATTAAGGTTTTAGGGGTTTCTTTCCGACCAGGAAATATCTCAGGTAATTTGTTTTTAAAGGTGCGAATTATGTTACGAATCTGACTAGGATTGACGACATCTTTGTCTAGTTTTTTTTGTGAATATACGACATCTTCGTCTAATTGTTCCCATCGTTTTTTGCGGGTCAACTTATCACGTTTATCGACATATTCTTTCGCTACAATTTTACTTCCATTTTTGCTAATTTCTGTCTCAATAGTAAAAACATCATACCCAACGTTTACCCCATCTAAAACAGCCTGTTCGTGAGTGTATTCGCTTACGACATTTTCATTAAAGAATCCAAAAGTTCTTGTATCGGGGGTAGCAGTTAACCCAATCAGAAACGCATCAAAATATTCTATAACTTGTCTCCACAAGTTATAAATAGAACGGTGACATTCATCGATTACCACAAAATCAAAAAATTCCAGGGAAATTTTCTTGTTATAGACAACTGGCATTGGCTTTTTGGGCTGTATCAGTTCGTGGGGATTTATTTCTTCTGCTGCTTCCTCTAGATCCTCTCCTTTGAGAATTGAATATAGTCGCTGAATGGTGGAAATACATACCTGACTATTGGTTGCGATATGGCTCGATCTCAACCTCTGTACGTTATAAAGCTCAGTAAACTTACGATTATCGTCGTTTGGCGTATATGCCATAAATTCCTGTTCTGCCTGTTCCCCAAGGTTTTTAGTATCCACCAAAAACAAAACTCTTTTAGCATCGGCAAATTTTAATAACCGATACACGGCAGTAATTGCGGTAAAGGTTTTTCCGCTACCCGTTGCCATTTGAATGAGCGCACGGGGTCTATTGTCTCTAAATGAAGTTTCTAGATTGGTAATAGCGTGAATCTGACAGTCCCGTAATCCTTCAGTGTCAAGCTGGGGGATATTAAATAGTCGCTCCCGTAACGGCTGCTGTTGCTTGATAAAATCTTGAAGGGTTTCTGGCTGGTAAAAGCTAAATACAAGACGCGATCGTGGCTTGGGGTCGCGCATATCGGTAAAGCGAGTTAAGACACCCGTACTCTCGTAAACAAACGGTAGAGGATCGTTGTTGAGATATTTAAGTTTACTTTTGGCGTACCCTTCTGCCTGTTCTTCTACTGTAATTAAACGAAAACCTTCATCTTCTCGTTTTGCCTCGATAATACCTACAGGTTTTTTATCTACAAACAACACATAATCGGCAATACCCTGGTCGGTTTGATATTCTCTGACAGCAACGCCAAAACTCGCATTTAGATTAATTTTCTTTTTATCTTGAACAACCCATCCCGCACTACCCAACATCTCGTCAATATTATTGCGTGCTTGTTGTTCGGGATTCTGGTTACTCAAAGTTGTCATTAGTTATTCTTTGTTGCTAACTCTTATACAACCATATATTGCCCACAATAAGAAAAGAATAGCTCAAATATCGAGAATTGAGAATCAGAATAATAATCTGTAGTTACATAAGTAGCTTGACTTTTTGTTTGTAGGATTTGTCTTCACTTATGTTTTCCTAGTCTCTTAAACAGATGGACGTGGAAAAGAAGCATCTTCCAAACTGGGAACTATTGGAACTAAATCGATTTTTACCTCACGGTTAAGAGCCTGAGCAACACGAGACAACATTGAAAGCGAATGTCCATCGTAGTCAGCATCCTCTAAACGAGAAATCACTGATTGACTAGTCCCAATCATTCGAGCAAGTTCTGTCTGGCTCAATCCTGCTTCAGTACGAGCATCGTAAATTAACTGAGCAACATGGATGTTGACTTTGGCTTGTTCATACAACTCTCTCGTTTCGGCATCATCACCAATCATACGATCTATAATTTCCATTGCATCGGAAGTAGGTTTTTTAGACATCATTGTTTATTCCTCTACGTATGTATGTTGTGTAGGTTGAAGCTCAAACTTTTCTTTTCTCTTTAGTGCTAACTCAATATCCTTCTTTGGAACAGCCGAAGTTTTCTTTACTATCGCATGACTGAGAACAACAACATTTTGACCATCGAAGTGATAAAAAATCCTGTACTGTACGTTAATATGTTTGGCTCTCAGTTCATAAATACCATCTCGCAGGTAATCAGCGACAGGTCTTCGTAAGTCATGCCCATAGGTAGCAAGTCGATCTATACGAGCAGCACAGCTAAGAAAACCTTTCATGTTTTTGCGCTTTAGCTCGTTTAACCAATCAAGCACAGGCACATCCCCCGCTTTCTCTTGATAAAACAGTATCGAAGTTGTTGGCACGCTTCGCTCCTTAGAAGTATTATAGCAATATTGCGATAGAACACACAATACCTTTCTTTGCTGGGTCTTTCAAGGCATGGTAATCGCTTGCAGATTTTAGAGCTAGCGATCGCGAAAGTGTCTTACAGCTCAACTGGATTACTGGCAGGAGTTGAGTAAACGTCGTCATAAAACGGTTTTCCGACTTGAGCAAACTTTGTAAGAAGGCATCGCCGATGACGACACAATTATGAGTCATGATTACCACGAGAGTTCTTTAACTGCTTCACGAACTTCATTTTCTGCTGCTTCCAAACTATAGAAAATGTCAGGATAATTATAGACGTATGCGAAGCGGTGACGGGAGCGAAGCGAGCTAATCCTTTAGGACAATTAAACTCATCAACAATGGAAAACTGAAGCATTTTGCTGGCGAATAATAGACCACCAAAATTAAACCATCTATGGCGATCACAGACTCGATTTTTATCTTGGACATTTTGATAAGCGAGTGATTTCTATCAATTCGTTGACCCTAAAGGGTTCGTCAGTCGCTTCTACAGTAAAAGGACTCGCCCATGACCAATGCCCTGGATAGTCAGAAATGCTTACGCGATCTTTTACTGTGATGGCATTGGAGTTGTCCTTTACCTTAAGCCCTGTATGGGTTCGGCTGTCCAATTGCGCTACTTGTGACGGCATAATTGAAAACTCATTATTTATTACTCTTTCCTTTAAACCTCCCTCATTCTTCGTACTACAGTTAGTTTTAATTTTTACATTGTTTTCTGATTCAGAGAACTTTTCATTTTTGCCATCACAACCATAACATTCATCATTGTCAATCGTTTCATCCATCATATGCGAAGCGGTATCCTTTAGGACATAATCCATCATATCTGTCACCCTATTCATCACCATCGTCCACAATTTACTTATTACATTTGTGTTCTTTGGCTGTGGGATAACATTAGTTACTATATCGGTATTACCCGTTATCATCGGTGGCAAATCATCTTCGGCTGCACGAATCTTCAACCCCACAAAATATGACCCGAAGCGATCGCGTTCTTTCCTAATATCTAAACCCAATTGATTCTTACCCAAATCTGATAACAAAGTGACGAATCGACGTAAGCTAACTGGTCGAGTGCCACTGTTATGACAATACTCGCAATAGTTCGCATATAACCATTGCTCAGTGTCCAAGTACCAAAATGGTGAACTACTATCTTTATCTCTTTTGGCTACTCCTACATTGGTTCTAGCTTCAGGGTCGTAAACCACAAAATTATCTAACCAATCAGCGATCGCGCACAGGCAGTTAATCAAACCCCAAAAAATAGAGATCCTCTACCAAGATGCAGTTTTAATCGCTGCCCTGCCTTCAGTTTCTGCTGCTTCTGCACTGTAAAATACGTCATCAAACTCATATACCATATTAAATTCATCAATAATTGAAAACTGGTAACAATGACGAGGTGAATAATACACTGCTAAAACTAAACCATCTATAGCTACTATTAATTCGATTCTTATTTTGAGCATTTCTCTAAGCGACCAATTTCAATTAATTCGTTGACCATTTCCAACGCCACCATCTCTCCATCAATTGCTCTAACTGTAAACGGCGATGGTTAAACTAAGCCACCTCGTCACCGAAGCGACTCGTCTTCAGAACCGTACTTGAGACTTTCACCTCATACGGCTCCCCTCTAATCAAGTCCTTTATGGATACCTTCAGACCAATGTGGG
>JBGTNM010000238.1:0-2605 GCA_041743025.1 Microcystaceae cyanobacterium | reverse complement strand
TTTAAATCCATATTTTCGGATTTTGGTCGATTGGCATTTGGGACACTTCATTGAGGAGAGTTTGGATAGTTTATTCTTTGAGTTCTGCCACTATTTAAACAATGTTCTCCTCTGTTATCAACCCCTAATTCTGCAACGCCGAATTTGATGTCAAAATCATTGCTATTGAACAACAAATGCCGATCGCCTGGGAGATTGAATCTTTAAAAGATTTATTAGAAGATGTGATTATTGGCGACTGTCGCCACAATGATATTTTGCATCGAGCCAACATCTAGAGATGTCGGGCTGCGTTGATTGTCACCACAGATGATCTCGTCAATGTAGAAATGGCGATCGCCATTCGTCAGTTAAATCCCGCTACTCGCTTGGTAGTAAGATCGGACAAAGCCAATCTCAATCAATTATTGTGCCGACAACTAGATAATTATATTGCTTTCGAGCCAACGGAATTGTCTATGGCTGCTTTTACTTTGGCAGCTTTGGGGACAGAAATCTTAGGCTTTTTTGATTTGGATGGGCAAATTTGGCAAGTATATCAGCGAACCATCTCCCCTCAAGACCGCTGGCGCGGCAGCTCTATTTTGAGTCTGGAGAATAATTATCGCCAAATTTTGGCTCATAGACATGACCATAATCCTTCTGAGTTTCACTTAGGAGGTTGGAATGCTGGTGACTCAATTAGGGTTGGAGATACTCTAATTTATCTTCAAATTGCTAACGATTTTGATGCCTGTTTATCTCGCCCTCGCTCTTGGAAACCAAAGGCCTCTAGGACTAGAAAATGGTTTAAGGTGTTAACCTCCCCTGGCCAACAAATCTTGAGCTTTTTTACTCAACTAAATTTTCGACAACAAATTAGAAGAGTGGCTTTAATTAACGCCATCATTATTTTGAGTTTGCTGATTGTAGGGACTGTTTTATTTCGGTGGTATTATCCAGAAATCACTACCCTATCGGCTTTTTTGGCTACTGCCGTTTTACTTTTGGGGGGATACGGCGATCTTTTTGCCGAATTAGAAGATATTGCCTTTATTCCCTGGTGGATTAGATTATTTAGCTTAATTTTGACCCTAGTCGGTACAGTTTTTGTTGGGGTGATTTATGCTCTGCTCACGGAAGCTTTGCTTTCTTCTCGTTTTGAATTTGTCAAACAACCCCCGCCTATTCCAGGGCAAGATCATGTAGTAATTGTAGGCATGGGAAAAACAGGACAAAAAGTTAAGGCTCTCCTAGCAAAATTCCAGCAGCAGATGGTGGGCATTAACTTCGATCCGAGTTTCGAGAGACAATCTGGACAATCTGCTTCAGATATTCCTTTAGTTACTGGCAATTTAGAAGCTGCATTAACCACCGCCAATCTATACCAAGCCAAAAGTATTGTCATTGTCACCGATGATGAAATACTGAATTTAGAAACAGCACTGATTGCTAAGGCGCTCGCCCCTCAGCTAAATCTGGTATTAAAAACTTCAGGAATTCGCATTGCTCGCCATCTCAAAACATTATTGCCCACGGCGAGCATTGTGGGGGTTTATGCTGTAGCAGCAGCTTTTGCAGGAGCGGCTTTTGGGGAAAATATTCTCAATCTGTTTCATTTGGGAGACAACACTATCTTAGTTACAGAGTATCAAATTGAAGCAGAAGATACCCTGCACGGATTGTTATTAGCTGATGTTGCTTATGGTTATGGGGTTATACCGATAATTTATCAACAACCCAACCGAGCTTCCGTACCACTTCCCTTAGATGAACTACCTTTAAAAGTCGGCGATCGCCTGGTTGTCTTGGCTACTATCGAGGGATTACGTCGGATCGAACAAGGACTGTTAAACATAGAAGCAAAACAGTGGCAAATTAGGATTGAAAGAGCTTTAACCACCGATGCTATCTTTGATGGGGCCAATGCGATCACCAGAATCACAGGATGCAGCTTAAATTTAGCTAGGGAAACGATGAATAATTTACCCCAAACTCTTCCTGTATTGCTTTATCAACATCAAGCACACAGATTGATTAAAGAATTAAAAAAAACTTTGGTTGTATCTCATTTATTAACTCAAGGTTGATGGCGATAAACTTATGGCATAACTTTGTTGGGCGATCGCCCAATCTTCCTGGGTGTGAATTAGGCCTTTGTATAGCAGCAGAACAATTTTGGTCGCTAAGGGATTTTTTGATACCAACTGTCCCACTTTTGATTATTGGATATTGAATTTAATACCGTCTGTAATGATCATTTAGCAATAGTTTCAGGAAAAACTGTCCCAGTAAAAGTCTAAAGTGGGACACTAGCCCCAAAACACTCCTCTTCTTCAAAAGCGATCGCGATCGAATTTTATTTCTAAATTTAAATGCTCTGGTTTCACCTCTAGATATTTGTAGAGTTCGTCTAGGGTGCGGTGTCCTGAAATTTCCTGAATTACTCGCAGGGGTATTCCTGCGTTGCTCATCTGGGTTAAAGCGTAACCGTTCATTCCCCCTTCAAAAAAGCAAGGGAAATATCGGACTACCGCGAGCGCGATAGTCCCATTAATTAACTGCTAACAGGAAAAGGTGGTGGAGAAAGACCTCGTCTGGCTAACGCTAAAATCTCCGCGATATA
>JBGTNM010000237.1:0-1508 GCA_041743025.1 Microcystaceae cyanobacterium | reverse complement strand
AGCTACCATTTAAAACCTGCAACGTTAAAAAATCTGCTTCACGCTGACGATTCTTTACTCTCAGCATTAAAAATAACTGGAGTGTGGCATTTGTAAGTAGCAACATTTCCAGAAAATATAACCCTAAGCTAAAGAAGCCGTTGAGTGGGTCAGCTACATTTAGAGTAGAGAGCGATCGCCATAAAATATGACGAATCGTCAAACCCAATAAGATACACACCACCAGCACCCGTGACCAAGTTCGGGGTTGGGGAGAAATTTTGATCACGGCGATCGCTATTAAAAACAGCACCACTGTAGGTGCAAGTAAATATTTTCCTGCCACCGTTGGCACTTCTAGCCACATCGGAGGGTTGTCTTGCATCAACTGGATCTGGGTAAAAATTTGCTGAATTATCCCAATACCCGCAAACCATGCTGTGACGCCTGCGCCAGATAGGAATACAACACCCAGTAGAAATAGCGTTGCCAGTTGCGGCTGCATAGCTTGCTGGCGATCGCGCTTATTTAAAGTCTTAGTAAGATTTGAATTTCTCATATTGGTAATTTTTATCCTATTTGCAATTTAATGTAATCAGAAAATCAAGATTCATCTTTCTTTTGAAGGTTAGTGCCACAATGAAACTTTAGCAGGTCAACTCCGTCGTGCTACTCGACTTTGGAGATTAGAATACGCTGCATGATTACAAACCCAAAATTTAAGGAATAGCTGGTGTTTTAGTGTCAAAATATTCACGCCATCGCTTGATTCGACCGTCTCTAAAATCAACGACAATCACATCATCAGCTTTGTTATGAAGGTTGGTCGCCTTTTCAGTGTCTTCGTAATTCCACTCTACTGCGGCCTGATTGTCTTCAACTATAATCCGCTTGATGTCAATCTTCACATCAGAATACTGCTGAGCAAAACGGGTAACTTCTTCCCGAATTTTTACTTGCCCCTGCCACCGTTGCCCTGGAACAATAAGCTCACCGTCAGGCGTAAATAACTGTGCAAGGGTTTCAGCGTCACGAGCAACCCAAGCATCTCTAGCTTGTTTAATCAAAGTCCGCATTTCTTCTTGCTTTTTATACTGATTAGTAAATGTAATTGTGCTAAAAGTTATGCCGCAGAGCAGCCCTAATTTTAGCCATGTAGATAACCTATTCCAAGTTTTTCTCACACTATCCCTCTTCAGGTTATTAAGCTGGACGATAAAAACCTTGCCTAGTCCTTCTACACTTATTAGGTAAAAGTTAAAGTTACAGACTTATAATCTTTAGCCCTGCGATCACAATTGTATGTGGTTAGCACGGCTTGCCCTACTGAAACATATTCCTAAAAAGCCAATGGATTCCATCAATTATGTTTATTCTTGCTTGCCCGTGGGAACTGACTCAGACCGATTGTAAAACTCTATGTGGATAGTTAAAAAAACATTTACGGATTGGTAGTGCGTCAAATCTTGGGTAGTGCGTCAAATCTTGGTGGGTCGAGTAAAGTAGAGAGACATTTACTCTCAAGTACA
>JBGTNM010000236.1:0-12966 GCA_041743025.1 Microcystaceae cyanobacterium | reverse complement strand
GGTAGGGTTAAATTAGTTTAGGGCAAGCTTTTAAAATTTGCTATTATACCATAAAAAACTTTTGCAAGAGGTCTAGTGTTAGGAGAAAATCATCCCAATACCAGAACCTTTGTGAATAATTATGCCACTATGCAAGCACAGCGCAGTCTTCGCCGTTGCGTTGGTTGGTTACAGAGGGTGTTAGGGTTGATTCTCTTGCCGTTTTCTGGGTTGTGGCGGTGTTTTGGGGTGAGAAAGTAGGGGTTAAGCTTGTCAAGCTGAAACAAAAGCCGATGTTATGATTGGAATGAAATCAAAAAGAATAAACCTCAAAGTAACAAAAATCATGAAAGGTATCCAGTTTGTCATAGATGATAAGGGAAAAAAGACCGCCGTTATCATTGACTTAAAACAATGGGGTAAAGAGTGGGAAGAGTTCTATAATATTTTGCTAAGTCATTCCCAAACTAATGAAAGCTGGTTACATCAGCCTCCTTTCAAAGAAAAATTAGACCAAGCTTTAGAATGGAATGCTAATCACCCACCACAACTTTCAGATTTAGAATCCTTAGAGATTCAATTAGATAATTATTAGTAAAATTTTACTCGATCTCAATAACCCTATTTTTCAGAAAGATTTATTTGATTTGCAAAAACCAGAAGCATTAGCAGCGTTAAAAACTTTAAAGAAGATTTCCCAACTAACTTGGGATAAATTATATCAAGATCAAGGACTAAAATGGGAAATGATCTATTCTAAAAAAGGGAGGAAAGGAGAAACGTTATATAGTTTTAGGATTACCCAAAAATGTCGAGGAATAGGTATTAGAGAGGGTGATTATTTAAGACTCTTATCTTTACATTCGGAGCATGATTCAGCTTATCAATAAACTAACAGCTATTTCGTCTAATATGGGTTGAGAATATAGAATAACAGCTTTACTCTCAGCTAACTTTACTGCTTGAAAGGGAAGAGAATCTTTAAACAGTAATGCACTAATCAAAACATTAGTATCTATGACTATCCTAATCGTCATTATCTGCTAAAATATCCTGTAAAATTTCAGGAGTTAACCCTCTCTCTTGCGCTTTATCAGAAATCTCTGCCATAACCTCCGTTAAGGTTTTATTATGTAAGTTTTTCTGAAAAAAAAATTCAATAATTGAGCTTAACTGCTCTTGAATCTCAGGAGTTGCTTCTTCAAATGCTGCTTTAATATCTTTATCAACTTGAAGGGTAATAATTGCTATTGTTTTAATTGCAAGTAACAAAAATGAATACAAAGTATTATTTATTGGTTATTATTCAGATCAAGTCTAGCATAAATTCAACTCTTATAGTCTGCTCTGACAGTCACTTCCCTCAACAATTTAGCCGTACTCTACGATTCCCAAGTGCGCTACAAAGAAGCTGAACCCCAGCAATATTTACCTTCATAATAATTAGTTAAGATAATGCCTTAAATAAAAGATTGCTACTCGCACCATCAAGACAAGCCACAACAGCCAGCTTTCCCAGACAAGCAGCATTCTTTTGATGCTGAACAATGGGAAACAGACATGAAAATTCTAGCAGAAGGAGCAGAAAAAATTCCCGTTCTGCCGTCAGAAGCGTTGACTCGTGAAAACATTTACGGGAACATTACCGATTACCCATTATTAATAACTGCTCTAACAAGCAGTTAATTTCTTCAAAGGTGTTGTAATGAACTAAACCCATTCGTAGCAAACCTCCCTTATTTTCTACGCCTAATTTCTCAGTGATACCGATCGCGTAAAAATTACCATGCCAAGTATAAATGTTGCGATCGCCTAATACTTTAGCCACTCTATCAGGTGTCTGTCCTGTCAGTCGAATACCAAAGGTCGGCGTTCGCCAATTTAGGCGAGCAAGATCGGTAATGCCATAAACTTTTACGCCAGAAATCTGTAACAGTCCGGTGATAAGTTTTTCGCTCAGGCCACTTTCGTATTGCTGGCAAGCAGTCATGGCAGCGAGCAAGGCAGCACGGCGATTTTCGACTGAAGGGCAAACGCGCCTTCCCAACTCGCTTAAATAGTCAATTGCCGCCACTGCTCCCGCTAATCCCTCATGATTGAGCGTTCCGGTTTCCCAACAAGCGGGGATGTCATTAGGAGCAGGTTTGACTTTGTAAGGATGCAGTCGCGATAGGTGTTCTCGTTTGCCGTACAATACGCCAATGTGTGGCCCGAAGAATTTATAGAGCGAACAAACTAAAAAATCGCAATCGAGGGTGCGAACGTCAATTGGCCCGTGAGGTGCGTAGTGAACCGCATCGACAAAAACCATCGCTCCTACGGCACGAGCGAGTAGCACGACGGCGGCAACATCATTAATCGTGCCTACGGCGTTAGACGCATATCCTACCGCAACCAACCGCGTTCGCTCGTTCAGAAGCTGTTTTAAATGGTTTAGGTCTAACGTGCAGTCGTCTGGGTTGATATCAACCAGGTGAACGGTAATCCCTTGCTCCTCCAATGCCTGCCAGCAAGATACGTTAGCATAGTGATCGAGGCGAGTGACCACAATTTCGTCACCAGGCTGCAAATGGCGGGCAACTGCGCGACTGAAAGCAAACGTGAGGGTCGTCATGTTAGCCCCAAATACCACCTCATCCCCATCGCATCCTAAAAAATCGGCCATCGCAGTACGCGCTGAGGCAATCAGAGCATCTGTCCGCACACTAGTGGCAAAAGTCCCGTGAGCATTGGCGTTCGACTCGATTAAGTAGTCGCTCATGGCGTTGATGACTGACTGCGGTACTTGCGTACCGCCTGGCCCGTCGAAGAAAATGACGGGTTGTCCGTTAATTTCCTGTTTTAATGCTGGAAATTGGCTTCTTATCCCAGCCAAATCAAGAGATTCCATGATTATTGCAAGCTCCTAATATACAGTCATTATCTTATTAGCTAGTAGGATGGGCACTGCCCATCAAGAGCTTGAGAAATATACAGGGTAGTAATGGTGGGCGATGCCCACCCTACTATTAACTATTAGCGAGCAATCCCGGACAAGTTAACACAAAAACGTCTCGAATCCCTCCGGTGGCAGCCGTTGCTGTAATCGTAGAGGTATAGTGAAAAAATTGATGGTCGTTGAAGATTAAAAACTCACCGGGTTGTAAAATTTTGCGAAAAATGGGGTTTTTGTTTTTAGATTTATATAAATGCGTTTCTCCCCCTTCAATGCCTTGACGATTGACACAGAAAATTCCGACTAAATCGACTCCATCTCGGTGAATTCCTTCGGGAGCAGGTTGACCAATTTGCCCATAAGATGCGGTGGTTCTAATTTGATGAATGCCAATTTCGTTATAATCCGAACAAAGCTGACAGAACTCAAAAAACACCTGCACGATTTTTTGCAAATCGCTTAAGTTTAATAATGACTCGTCAATATCGGCATAGTCTCTTACGACATCGCCGAGGATTGGATTATATTCTTTGCCTTGAAATAAGGAGGTATGGGGGAGTTTAACAAGGCGATCGCTGACGACTTCAACGTGAGACAACCGCCTAAAACGATAATTTGCTTCTAAATAAGGATCGGCAGGAAGATGGTTAAAGTAGGACTCAATTTTATCTAAATCGACAGAGTTAACTTTTTCCAGGAAATAGTCAGCGACGCAATTAAAGCTTTTAGTTAAATTAGCGAGTGTCATAATTGCCTCCTAAACTTGAAGCTATAAATGGTGAATTAAACAATGTATTAAAGGATTCTACGGGTGGCTTACTGGCTGATCAATAATTGAGGAATTTTAGCCAGTTTATCTTTCACTCACTGCTGATCCCTGTTGACGATTAACCCAAATCAGTCAGAGAACACAACTTTTAACCAGATCTTTGATTACATTATCTTTAACGAACAGTAATCGGGCTGACTGAATTAAGAGATCCTGCATTTGTTCTCGACTCATTTGCTGGATGGTTTCTTGCATCAGCCTTAAATGAAATTCCTGCTCCATCGATAGATCAAACGATGTGCTGTTCATGGCGAACCTCCTCCTATTTGATATAGGATTAAAGTAAATGGTAAGCTGTGAGGCGATCGCTCCTCGAACCACAAACAATTTTCTGGCAATTGTCACTATCCATTAAAATGGGTATGACATATCCAAGACTTTTAATAACAAAGATTTCCTGGTAGGGGCAAATGGTTATTTACCCCTACATCGTTTTGGGTTGTTTACCTTGAGTTGAGATGGCAACCCTTGATTGTAAGGAAAGATAAATTTGATACTAGTATCTGAGCATCTTTCTTATATTATAACACTAGAATTTTAATTTAGCGCTATGTTACCAAACAAAGGCTATAGAAACGTTTACTGCCTTAAATTCAATTTAGTGCTAGTGACAAAAGACCATTGTAAGATCATCGATACAGCCATGCTCGAACGCTTACAAGAAATCATGAACGCCACTTGTCAGAAACGAGGTTGCAAACTGGAGTCGTTTGATGGCGATGAAAGTCACGTCTACCTGTTGATTGACTTCTCGCCAGAGATACAACTGAGCAAGTTAGTCAACACCCTAAAAACGGTTTCCAGTCGGCTAATTCGCAAAGAATTTAAAGCCTGTATTGACAACGTTTGTAGGGATGCCTTTTGGCACGGTACTTATTACATCGCTTCCTGTCACGGGATGACGGTAGAACAACTCAAAAACTATGTCGAGCAACCATCGTGTCCAATTGGGAAAATAAAGGAATTGTAACAACAATCTGAGTGTTATTCCTAATTTAAGCGGTCATCGTTCAATCCCTCCCAAAAAAACGCGATCGCTTGTAAAATTTCCTGTCCTCCTCGCAAGAACTTAGCGCGATCAAAGTTCGCTTGAAAATACGCTTCTTCTAGTTCTTCTAAGGTGTGTCCAGCGTGTTGTGCCTCGACGCGATTGTGCCAAGTGAAAAAGGCTAGGCGCAACTGGGGATGTCGTCTCTGCTTTATGCGGGTTAAACCATCTTCCAATTCTTGCCAAAAACCAGCCGCAGCCCAATTTTCCACCGCAAAGCTCGCTCCTTGTGCAATTTGCGAATCCTCGCTCCCATAGAGACGAATCAACTCATCACAGAAATGTAGCGTTTTCACTCGTCCGTGCTGACGTTTGCCAAGTTCCTCAAAGTGCAATCCCAACCCCGCAGCCATTTCAATTAGCCATTCAAAATGCGCCGCTCGAAAGCGACAGATACCGCCATCTACCGTCCCTTCTGTACTGACCAATTCGGGATCACCTTCTCGATCTTTTTCCGTTTCGGTTTGAGGAAGGCGAGCGCGTTCCGATTGTCCGGGTTGGCGATAAATAACCCCTAACTCGTTAAGTAGGATCTCTCGACTTGCTCGCGATTGAGCAAGATTAGGCGAGTTAATCGCTTTTAGTAGTGCGGCAATGAGAAATTGGTTAGAAAAAACGGAAAATTGCTGAATAAAGTGTTTTAATTGTTCGTCAGTTGCCGTCCCCTGACTGAACCAGCGCGTATAAGTGTTGTTGGTGATAATGCGATGTTGCAGAAGTTCGCGGTCAACTTCCGCCAAAAAGTCTTGAAAATCATCGATCTGAGCTTGAGATAATTCTCCTCGGCGCAACCGCTCTTGAAGGCGGGAGGAAACGGTTAAATGAATTGACGGTATAAGAACGTTAGTCATAGTAGTTAATAGTGGATAGTGAATAGTTAATTTTCTAGCCAACTGTAGGAATAAGCGGGATCTTCTACTAAAAGTGCTTGTTTTGTCAGTCTGAGGGGATGAAAGGTATCAATCATGACTGCCAATTCTTCTGTCCGTTTTTTGCCGATTGACCCCTCGTAAGTTCCTGGATGGGGCCCGTGCGGAATGCCGTTAGGATGGATAGTAATCGAAGCTGCCTCAATGTTTTTGCGCGACATGAAGTTACCTTCAACGTAGTAAATCACTTCATCGGAATCGACATTGGCATGGTTGTAAGGCGCAGGAATGGCGTTAGGATGAAAATCGAACAAGCGCGGCACGAACGAGCATAAAACAAATCCTGGCCCCTCAAAGGTTTGATGAACGGGCGGCGGTTGGTGAATTCGCCCGACAATTGGCTCAAAATCCTTAATATTAAAGGCATAAGGGTAAAGATATCCGTCCCATCCGACGACATCAAGAGGATGGTGGCGGTAGAGATAGCGGGTAATGCGATCGCGTGCTTTGAGATGTACCTCGAACTCGCCTTCTTCATCGTGCGTTACTAGTTCTTCTGGCAGGCGAAAATCCCGTTCGTGATAGGGAGAATGTTCGAGAAATTGACCGTAACGGTTGATATAACGAGCGGGTGGTTCAATATGACCGTTAGCTTCAATGGCGAGCATTCGCTGTTCAACCCCCTCATCGGGGACAATGCGCCAAAGCACTCCCGTCGGAATCACTAAATAATCACCCGAACGATAGCGAATCTGTCCGAATTGACTTTCTAAAATCCCGCTTCCTTCGTGAATGAAAATCACCTCATCTCCGTGAGCGAAACGATACCAGTAGGACATGGGTGAGGTGGGACAAGCAACTGAGATGCAGACATCGCTGTTTGCCAGCAAAGGAATGCGAGATTCAATGGCATCACCCTTTGTCGCTACCTTGGCAGTACGCAGGTGGCGCGGACGGAGAGCATCGGGTTCTTCATAAGCAATTTCGACTGTTTTTAAGAGTGAAAGCTGACTAATCTGCGTCGGGGGATGCAGGTGGTAGAGGAGAGATTGAACGCCGGAAAATCCGCGAGTGCTAATTAATTCTTCGTGATACAAAGCACCATCGCCGGCACGAAACTGCGTGTGTCGCTTATGAGGTATGCTTCCTAACTTGTAGTAATAAGCCATATCAGTGAATAGTTAATAGTTAATAGTTGTTAGTGAACTATCTCTTTTTTGGACACCTACCACATTCATAATTCATAATTCATAATTTATAAATTCCCTCGTAATGCCTGTTCTCGCTCAATTGCTTCAAATAAAGCTTTAAAATTCCCCTCACCAAATCCTCTCGCACCGTGACGCTCGATGACTTCAAAAAACAGCGTCGGTCGATCTTGGACAGGTTGGGTGAAAATTTGGAGTAAATAGCCCTCCTCATCGCGATCTACTAAAATGCCGAGTTCGGCTAATTTCTCTAGCGGTTCGTTGATAACGCCAATGCGATCGCTTAGCGTTTCGTAATAAGTTTGAGGTGCGTGTAAAAATTCAACGCCAGCTTCTCGAAGTCGAGCGACAGTGGCAATAATATTGTCGGTAGAAAGGGCGATGTGTTGAACGCCCGGCCCTTGATGGTATTCTAGATATTCTTGAATCTGAGATTTTCGCTTGCCGATCGCTGGTTCGTTGATGGGAAATTTGATCATCCCCGTGCCGTCTTGCATGACTTTGGACATTAGTGCTGAATATTCAGTCGAAATCGCCTCATCGTCAAAGTGGACTAACAAGCTAAAACCCATCGTTTCGGCAAAAAAGTTAACCCAGCGTTCCATCTCGCCTTGTTCGACATTCCCCACCACATGATCGATCGCTTTTAATCCCAGGTTATGGTTAGAAACAGAGTGGCAAGGCGCGAAACCCGGCGCAAAAAGTCCCTGATAATCGCTGCGATCAACAAATTTAATTAATATGTCTCCATAGGCGTGAATGGCAGCATAACGCAGGATGCCCCAACCGTCTTCTTCTTCGGTAGGTGCGATCGCACCGACTGCCCCTCGACGGGTGGTTTCTTTATAGGCAATAACAGCATCCGGCACTTCTAAGGCAATAATGGCAACACTATCGCCGTGTTTTAATTTGCTTTGAGAAATGGGATGGTGAGGATTCAACCCTGTACTCAAAACAAAGCGAATATCACCTTGTTCCATGACGTAGGAAGCGACATCGCGACTGCCCGTTTCTAGTCCCCGATAAGCGGTATGGTTAAAACCAAAACACTTGGCATAAAAGCGGGCGGATTGCTTGGCATTTCCTACGTAGAATTCAAGATGATCGAATCGTTTAATCGGACAAAAGTCACTCATATCAATAGACTTCTTACAAAAGTCAGGCAATAAGGGGAATTTTTACGATAGGTGATCCCTGTGGGGTTTGGGGGCTAGTTTGTTACGATTGTTAACTAAACTGACTCTAAAAGCTTAATAAATTTACTATAACATTTTTTTTAGTAGGGATTGTTAATCTAAAGGCTTGATTTTGGTAACAAAGTTAACTATTCTAATGAGGAAGCATCCTTCAAGCGTACAAGCGGAGGTAACAAATTGCCCAAAACCACAGAACAACTCCCACTTTTGGACGAGATTGATCGCCAGATTTTGCACCTATTGCAAGAGAACAGTCGCATCAGCAGCGCAGAATTGGCGCGTCAAGTCAATCTTTCTGCTCCTGGAATGCAAAAAAGGCTCAAAAAACTGGAAGAAAGCGGAATTATAGACCGTTATGTCACTTTGATGAATCGGGAAGCGTTAGGCTTGGATTTGCTTTGCTTTGCTCAAGTGACTTTGGCACACCACCAACCTGAGTGCGTGGGACAGTTTTGCGATCGCGTTAAAGAACTATCAGAAGTGCTTGAATGCCACCATCTGAGCGGTGAATATGACTATTTACTCAAAGTCGTTGTCAATGATCGTCAGCAATTAGAAAAGTTTCTTTCTGAAAAAATGACTCGCATTCCAGGAGTCGATAGAATTCGGACTAGTATTGTTTTAAATGAAGTTAAAGCCTCGACTTCTCTGCCGTTAGAATAAAAATTGTTCTTGGGTTAATTCTTATGTCTGGTTTAACGATTAAAGATTTAGAAAAGTTACAAGCAGAACACCCCGACTATTCAATGGAATTAGTGAGTGGAGAAATTATTATTATGAGTCCTTCTGGTTTAGAATCAGATGAAGTGGCCTTAGAAATTGCTCGCCAACTTGCTAATTGGGTTAGACCTCGCAAATTGGGGCGAGTATTAGGATCGAGTGCAGGATTCATACTGCCGAATGCCAATGAAGATGTTCGTGCGCCTGATGCCTCATTTATTCGCGCAGAACGCTTAAAAAAGACAACTGAAAATTATGCCAAACTCGTCCCCGATCTAATATTTGAAGTTAAATCCAAAAGCGATTCTCTACAAAAACTGCGGGATAAAATTCAAGAGTTTTTAAGATTAGGAACGCAAGTTGGGGTATTAGTTGATCCTCGAACTCGGACAATGGAAGTTTATCGCGCTAATATTCAAGATCCAGAAGTGTTACAGGATGGGGACATCTTAAAAGTACCAGAGTTACTGCCTGGATGGGAACTGGAAGTAGCGAGTATTTGGGCCCCCGAATTTGAGTAAAAAGTTAATATTTTGAATCTAACATAGGAATGTAAACTATGAGTGACCAAGAGCAAAATAAACGTATCAATCAGCTTAAACGACAACTAACTAATGCGGTTGAGCGAATCAAGACTCTCGAACTAGATCTAGAACCAGAAGGACGAATCAGCGAAGCATTTTCGATGTTGGAAAGTCACATGGATACTCGCTTCGATCAGATCGAATCACGCCTAGATAATATGGAACGTCAATTCGCTTCACGTCTAGATCGCATGGAGCATCAATTTAATCGACTGCAAGCTAAACTTGAAGTAATTCTGGAGGCAATTACAGGAATAGGTGATCTCCCAGAAGACGAAACCGAGAATAGCAACTAATAATTATCTATTAAAATAAACAATGTTGGCATCAATTGAAACGTTACTTTCAACAATTGTAGATTATGCAGGGTTGTTTCCGCCTGCTAAGCTTAATTTACAGGAAGCAATGACCAATTATGCACAAGAGCGCCTGTCTTCTTATAATTGGATGCTAGGACGTTTTGTTCTACCACAATCGCGCCTGGACGAATTTGAAACGCTCTTGCCTCAATTTACCTTACAAACGTGGTCACTCAGCCTCATTCTCTCGCAAAATTGGCAGTTAGAGTTGGAGAGATTGCGATCGCACACCAACCCCAAAATCGCTATTGAAGCTTTAGAATTTCCTTCTCTTTCCCCAACTGAAATTGAAAAAGTAATACCTCATCTTCCTGCTGGGATTGACGCATTTTTTGAAATTCCTTTTAGTGAAGATTTAAATGTTTATTTACAGGTTTTAAAAAATACACCTGCCTCGGCAAAAATCAGAACGGGAGGAATGACAGTTGATGCCTTTCCAAATGCAACTCAACTCAGTCAATTGATCTTCTCTTGTGCCGAGTCAAAAGTTCCTTTTAAGGCAACTGCTGGATTGCATCATTCCTTACCTGCTAAACACCCTATAACTTATGAATCGGACAGCCTTTCTACAGAAATGCATGGTTTTTTGAATGTTGTGGTTTTAGCCGCTTTAGCTTATTGGCAAAAAATTGATTTAGAAAATGCAGTAAAAATTTTGCAAGACCCTTTTATAGATAATTTTAAAATTAAGCAGAATCAAATTTCTTGGCTTAATCACGATTTAAGCTTATCAGAACTCAAAGAATCTAGACAAAAATTCTTTCGCTCATTTGGTTCCTGCTCTTTTCAAGAACCAATAGACGATCTAAAATCTTTAAAATTAATTAATAGCTAGCCTTTAGCGTCAAAAGAGGTAAATGTCCATAAAACTTGCACTTTCTAGCGCTCAAGATGCAAATGTTCTTTGTGTTTCAGAAGTTGTTGAGGATGAGGCAACTAAGGGAGATCCAGCGATCGCCGCTCAAAAGACACTATTTCCGTAGACTAGGATTAAGGTACTTATGGGATAATGAAGGGATAATACAATCCTCTAAGCCATATGACAGTAGCAGAGCTATTTCCTACTTTGAGAAGTTTGCCTCGTGCAGACAAGTTGAAAGTGATGCAATTTCTTGTCGCAGAACTAGCTAAAGAAGAGGAACTAAGCCTACAACCAGAGGCTACATACTTACTCTCGTCACCTCTTAATTCACACGAAGCGGCTCAAAAACTTGCTCAACTCCTGGAATCGGAGCAAGCAACGCACAATGCGTAATGCTCAGAGGTTTAACTTTACAGAAGGATTTGATGCGTTCGGCGTACCTGATGCACTACCTCAACTACCGATATCCCTTACGTATCGAGGTGCATCGGTGGAAGTTTCGGCACTGCTAGACACGGGTGCAAGCGTCAATGTTTTACCGAATACCGCCGGAGTTCAACTTGGTACGGTTTGGGAGGAACAGACAACCTCCGTAATCTTGGCTGGCAATTTGGCTTCGGTCGAGGCACGAGGTTTATTAGTTTCTGCACAGATTGGCAATTTCAATCCGGTTCGATTAGTTTTTGCATGGAGCTTGTCTGACGATGCGCCTTTACTATTGGGTCGGATGAATTTTTTCCTGGAATTCGATGTTTGTTTCTACCGTTCACAACTTGTGTTTGAAGTCTGTCCTAAGTCCTGAAATGCTGTCTAACAATTCAATTGATGAGACTCACCATCCTAACTTACGCAGTTGGATAGAATCGGCTAATCAAAAAGACACTGATTTTCCTATTCAAAATCTGCCTTTTGGCGTATTTCGAGAAAGAGGAAGTAACATTTCCTCACGCATTGGCGTAGCTATTGGCGACCAGATTTTAGACTTGTCTGCCTGTCGTGAAGTGGGACTGTTATCAGAACTGCCTCAAGACCTGCAAGCGGCCTGTACTGCTACGACCTTAAATGCTTTGATGGCCATGGGAAGTAACGCTTCGTTATTATTGCGCCACCGCCTGAGTAAGCTACTAGGCTACAATCCCCAAAAATCGCCACCAGAGAGTAAAATTCTCATTCCTCAGTCCAAAGTAGAATTGCTCTTACCTGCTGCCATTGGCGACTATACCGACTTTTACGCCTCTATCTTTCACGCTACCAATGTCGGTAAACTGTTTCGTCCCGACAATCCCCTACTTCCCAACTACAAATACGTTCCCGTCGCCTATCACGGACGCGCTTCTTCCCTCGTTCCTAGCGATACGCCGATTAAGCGTCCCAACGGACAGCGAAAATCCCCGGATGAGGCGGTTCCCAGTTTTGGGTCTTCTAAGCTACTAGACTATGAAATCGAGGTTGGTACTTTTGTGGGAACTGGCAATGCGTTAGGAGAGTCAATTGCCATCAATCGCGCCGAAAAACACCTTTTTGGGCTTTGTTTGGTCAATGATTGGTCGGCTAGAGATATTCAAGCTTGGGAATATCAACCTCTCGGCCCATTTCTGGCTAAAAACTTCGCGACTACTGTTTCGCCTTGGGTTGTTACCTTAGAAGCTCTCGCACCCTTTCGCTGTGCGGCTTTTGAGCGTCCCACAGGTGATCCTGCGCCTTTACCCTATTTAGCTTCTACTGAAAACGCTGAACGCGGAGGGATTGACCTGACGGTTGAAGTGTGGCTGCGATCGCTTAAAATGCAGGAAATGGGCATCAAACCCCACTGCCTCAGTCGCGCTTCTTTTGCTCAGATGTACTGGACGGTGGCGCAAATGGTTACTCATCATGCAAGCAGTGGTTGTAACCTGCGTCCTGGCGATTTGCTCGCGAGTGGGACAGTTTCGGGAGAGTCGGCAGGTTCGCAAGGGAGTTTACTGGAAATCACTCAGCGCGGTTCTCAACCAATTGAACTACCAAACGGGGAGATGCGTTCTTTTCTCGCTGACGGCGATGAAGTGATTTTGCGTGGCTATTGTGAAAGAGACGGTTACGTCAGAATCGGCTTCGGCGAGTGTCGAGGGAGGATTTTCTCTATAGAGGTGTTATGAAAATTGATATTAACCACAAAGGCACAAAGACACAGAGAAAAAATGTTTTATAACTTAAAGTCCCCCTTAAAAAGGGGGATTTAGGGCGATAACTAGAATGATGGAGGCTCTTCCGGCATAGTGAGGGAAAATGTGTACTAGGATACAAATCCCTGAAAGATGGGTTACGACGGATTGATAATTTCTAATTAAGTTTGAATGCTTACTGCCGTCTAACCCATCCTACACTAATCTATAAGATT
>JBGTNM010000235.1:0-3344 GCA_041743025.1 Microcystaceae cyanobacterium | reverse complement strand
CTCAGATTGAAAATATAGCTAAAGGGGATATTTTAGTCCAAAGAGATTTTGTTCATTCTCTCTTTGAGATTACTGTCTAAAAAATTAGTTAATCACAGAAATATTCTGTTTGTTAAAACTTTTTGCAACACAACCAGTTTGAATTGCATGAAGAGTACTTTTAATAGCGCGATCGCGATCTGGACTTCTTTCCGAGTGAACGATTCCCGTTCCCGCACTCATCCAGTTAACTGCACCAGGCTGAATTTCACGGACGCTACCAAGACTATCGCGGTGTAACAACGCTCCTTCAAACAGATAAGTAACCGTTGCTAAATTGATATGAGGATGGGGTCTGACATCTACCCCCTCGCCAGGGAGGAATACGGCAGGACCTAAATGGTCGAAGAAAATGAACGAGCCAACCATCATCCGTTCATTATGGGGTAAGCTACGACGAGCGTTGAATCCGCCTAAATCTTTGACGTGGGGAGTAAGTATTTGAGTAATATTAGTCATAAGAACAAACAGCAGGTATAGATTACTCGATCTTAAATAAAAATCTTATGATGGGTGAAGCCATTTATGAAACAGGCGGGTTAATCTGGGCATTACTACATAAGCCAACAACAAAACTACTATTCCAGTAATAATTGCCTGACGCAATAGATAGGGTAAACCTGCCAAGTACGGGGCAACAAAATGACCTAGAGTAGATACACATATAAAAACCCCAATCCAGGTAACAAAGGCAGTCTTATATTTAGGAGGCGGAGTTGAGGCGACATTTGGCAGAGATACTAAGGCTTCTAATCCTGTTAAAACTTGAACATTTTCGGGCTTTTCGATTAAGGGTTTAGCTCGCTCGATCCAATCTCGACGTTCGGGCGATCGCATCCATTGACGAAGATTATTATAATTATTAAAACGTAAAATAATTACATATTCACCACCAGAGTTAGATTTTGGTCTGAGGATAGTTACTCCGTTATGACCTTCAAACTGACTAGCTGCTTGAGAAATTCCCTCAAGCCACTCTTCATAACCTGATTCGCGACCAGGACGAATATAATGGGAAATTACGGCTGTAACCTGTTCATTTTGCCGATTAGATTCGATATTCATTACTTTTTCTCAATTCAGCTACGAAGCAAAATATTAGATTTTAGAAGCAGCAAGCACAAGCTATGCCATCCCAAAAACGAGATAGGCTGCCAGTACCCAAAGAAGATAAATTCAAATTCTGCTGATGGTAAGAACCAATATACTTACCCGTCTGCTTGGGAGAGGATAAACTTATCTTAAAATCATTGTGATAACCACCAAAATATTTAACGGGCGACCAGTCTGGACTGACAGGTAAGGGTGGAGGAGACAACTGACTAAATTCCGCCGAACTGTATACGGGTTTGCCATCAACAATAGTTAATACTGATTCGAGATGTTTAATCCTCTCTTCGGGTATGGAAAAATAATCTTCTGACAAAACTGCTAAATCTGCCAGTTGACCAGGCACAATGGAGCCTTTGTTACCTTCTTGATTGTCAAACCAAGCAGCAGCCGTAGTATAAGTTCTTAAAGCATCCATGCGATCTAGACGATTTGCTTCAGAGTATAGAGATGTCCCGCCAACAGTTTTACCCGTAACCAACCAGTACAAACCCACCCAAGGATTGTAGCTAGCCACCCTTGTTCCGTCTGTGCCTCCAGATATTGGAACATCCATCGCCATGATTTTTTTAATCGGCGGAGTATGAGTTGCAGCCTCTATTCCATAACGGTCTATAAAGTATTCCCCTTGAAAAGCCATACGGTGTTGGATGGCAATGCCTCCCCCCAAAGCTTTAACGCGCTCAATGTTGCGATCGCTAATTGTTTCAGCGTGGTCTAAAATCCAGTGCATCCCTTCAAAGGGAACTTCCTGATTAACATTTTTAAATACGTTTAAAAACCGAGTAATTGATTCGTCATAGGTGGCATGAAGTCTAAAGGGCCATTTGTTAGCAGAAAGAAGCTTAATAACATCGGTTAGTTCTCCTTCCATATTCGGATTGAGATCGGGACGAGGTTCGGCAAAATCTTCAAAATCCGCAGCCGAGAAAACCAACATTTCTCCCGCGCCATTAAGTTGATAAAAATCGTCACCCTGACCAGGATTAGCAATCTTAATCCAGCGTTCAAAATCGGCTTGTTCTTCGCCTGGGTTTTGGGTGAACAGATTATATGCCACCCTTACCGTCATTTCCCCTGCTTTATGGAGTCGATCCATAATTTGATAGTCGTCAGGATAGTTTTGCCCTCCTCCTCCCGCATCAATTACGCTGGTGATTCCCAGGCGGTTCATTTCCCGCAGATAGTGACGAGTAGAGTTTAACTGGTCTTCTAAACCTAGTTTAGGACCTTGGGCGATCGCAGCATAGAGAATTGTGGCGTTGGGTTTGGCAATTAACATCCCTGTCGGATTACCATTACTATCCCTGGCGATTACCGAATCAGGTAGGGCGGGAGTATTGCGATCGATTCCTAAAGCTCGCAAAGCAGTACCGTTGAGCAAGGCACGATTATAAAGATTGAGAATAAAGACAGGAACATCTTGAGAAACGGCATTAATTTCAGTCAAAGTTGGCATTCGCCGTTCGGCAAACTGAAATTCACTCCAGCCTCCAATTACTCTTACCCATTGAGGTGCTGGAGTTCTACGAGCTTGCTCTTGAAGCATTCTTAGGGCATCCGCTAGGGAAGGGACACCATCCCAGCGCAGTTCCATGTTGTAGTTCAAACCGCCACGAATCAGGTGGGTATGAGTATCATTCAGCCCAGGAATTACCGTTCGGCGATTGAGGTCGATAATTTCTGTATTATCTCCCCGATAAGCCATCACTTCCTTCTCTGTTCCCACCGCCAGAAAACGATTACCTTTGATTGCTAAAGCTTCGGCAAGAGATCGTCGTTCGTTTTGGGTAGCAATAGTAGCATTGTGAAGAATTAAATCGGCTTTATTGGTATCGGGATCGGGAGGGTTTTGCGCCCAAGATTGACCTCGATCTAGTAAATAAGTCGAAAATCCCGCTGCTAAAGCCCACTTAAAAAAATCACGTCTTTTAGTCTTGCGATAATTATCCATTATTTATTATCTGAGGATCTTGTTCGTAGGTTTGCCGCGTTGGGGTGCTTTGCGTACCATTGTGTAAGCGTAATCCACGCCCATTCCATAAGCTCCACTGTGTTCTTTAACTACAGCTAGAGTTGTGTCGTAAGTTTCTTTTCGCGCCCAATCTCGTTGCCATTCTAAAAGTACTTGTTGCCAGGTTACTGGCACGACTCCTGCCTGAATCATCCGATCCATAGACGCACGATGAGCCATT
>JBGTNM010000234.1:0-49504 GCA_041743025.1 Microcystaceae cyanobacterium | reverse complement strand
TTGCAGATAATCATAATTATGATGAGGGTTATATTGGAGATATAAGCAGAAAGTTATTTAAAAATTTTTCTGAATCATTAGGGGGAAGATATTAATAAGTATAATTTTTGCTGGACTATAGAAAGGGTTAGAAATAATTATCAGGTCGTTAATTTTGGAGATAGTAATATTAATTGGTGTTCTAATGGTAATAAAACTGTTAATCCTAAAAACATACCTAATTTATCTTGTCACGATTTAACTCTAGCTCCTCAAATTATTGATTTTTATAATAGAGAAACTGAACTCGAAAATCTTTCTAGTTGGATATTTAATAGACATACTCGTTTAACTTCAGTATTAGGATTAAGTGGAATTGGGAAAACTTATTTAGTTAAAAGATTTGTTGATCTCAACCTACAACAATTTGAGATAATTATCTGGAGAAGTCTGAAATTTCCTAAATCTCTAGATTTATTGCTGAATGATTTATTGAATGTTTTTGAACAAGATCCTAAAAATAGTACAGATGATAAACTTAGACAATTATTAGATTTTCTCATTGAAAAAAATTCTTTAATTATTCTAGATGATGTTCATAATCTTTTTGCTATTGGTCAATTTGCAGGACAATATCAGCCTGAATACAACAACTATCGAAACTTATTTAAAATAATAACAGAAACTGATCATCAAAGTCATTTAATATTAGTTAGTCAGGAACGATGAAGATAAATGGTTAGAATTAAGTCAGTTATATGAAGGTAATGCGTTTTATTTAAAAGATATTGCTGTTTTAATTAAAGATGTTTTTGGTGATGAAGTTTCTGAGTTTTTAGCTGAGAATAGCTTAATTGTTACTAAAAATATGCAATCTCATTTTAGACAATTATTTAACAGATTATCGCCCATAGAACAGCAACTTATTTTAGAATTGAGTAAATTTTATCATCCTGTATCTAGAGAAGATTTAAGACGAAATTTAGATTTATCCTCATCGGATTTGATCAATGGGTTACAATCTTTACAACAACGCTATTTACTTCAAAAAATAAATGAGAAGACAATCTTGTTTAATTTATCTCCAGTTTTTAGGGAATATGTGAAAAACTGTTGTCGAGATTGATTTTTGTCTAAGCAATAGCAAACTCAGTCAACTTCCGAGTTTCGGGATCATGAAAATATCGCAGATTGCAGGGAATCTATCCTAGCAGTTTAGAAGGCGATCGCCAATTTTGGCTGTGAACTGCTTAACCCGTCCGTTATAGGTTCGGAAACCTACACTACCAAAGAGTATCAAACTCCCGTCACTATAAAGATAACTGACTGGACTGATAGGTAATCGCGCTCATTATAATTTTTTACTAGCGTTCAGCTTCCAGGAATCTTAAATCATAGTTGTATTGGAGCCGCATTCAAATGGGAAAAGTTGTCGGAATTGACTTAGGAACCACCAACTCTTGTATCGCCGTCATGGAAGGCGGCAAACCAACAGTTGTCGCCAACGCAGAAGGCGGACGCACCACACCCTCCGTCGTTGCCTATGCCAAAAATGGCGATCGCTTAGTCGGACAAATTGCCAAGCGTCAAGCTGTCATGAACGCTCAAAACACCTTTTATTCGGTTAAGCGTTTCATGGGTCGCAAGTATAACGAAGTCACCAACGAAACCAAAGAAGTCTCTTACACCGTGCTGCAAGACAGCAACGGCAATGTCAAGCTCGACTGTCCCAACCAAGGCAAACAATTTGCCCCAGAAGAAATTGCCGCGCAAGTTCTCCGCAAATTAGTCGATGATGCCAGCAAATATTTAAACGAACCCATCACCCAAGCGGTGATTACCGTTCCCGCTTACTTCAATGACTCCCAGCGTCAAGCTACCAAAGACGCGGGTAAAATTGCTGGACTCGAAGTGCTGCGGATTATTAACGAACCGACGGCGGCTTCTCTTGCCTACGGATTGGACAAAAAGAGCAACGAAACCATCTTAGTTTTCGACTTAGGCGGCGGGACGTTTGACGTTTCCATCTTAGAAGTCGGTGACGGCGTTTTTGAAGTGTTAGCCACTTCTGGAGACACCCACCTCGGCGGTGACGACTTCGACAAGAAAATTGTCGATTACCTGGCTGATGATTTCAAGAAAACCGAAGGCATCGAACTGCGTCAAGACAAGCAAGCACTGCAACGCTTGACCGAAGCTGCCGAAAAAGCCAAAATCGAACTGTCTAGCGTCACCCAAACTGACATTAACCTGCCTTTCATCACGGCAACGCAAGAAGGCCCCAAACACCTCGACTCGACCCTGACGCGGGCCAAGTTTGAAGAACTCTGCTCTGACTTAATTGATCGCTGTCGCATCCCGGTTGAAAACGCTATACGGGATGCTAAGGTCAACAAAACTGACATTGATGAAGTGGTCTTAGTCGGCGGTTCTACCCGCATCCCTGCCGTCCACCAATTGGTCAAGCGCGTCCTCGACAAAGAACCCAACCAAAGCGTTAACCCCGATGAAGTGGTTGCCGTTGGAGCCGCGATTCAAGGCGGTGTTCTGGCTGGGGAAGTCAAAGACATTCTGCTGCTCGATGTAACGCCGCTCTCGTTAGGGGTAGAAACTTTGGGCCGCGTGATGACCAAAATCATTCCTCGCAACACCACCATTCCTACCAAAAAATCCGAAGTCTTCTCGACGGCAGTTGATGGACAAACTAATGTCGAAATCCACGTCCTGCAAGGAGAACGAGAACTGTCTCCCGATAACAAGAGCTTAGGAACCTTCCGTCTCGATGGCATTCCCCCGGCACCTCGCGGCGTTCCCCAAATTGAAGTAACCTTCGATATCGACGCGAACGGCATCCTCAATGTGGCTGCCAAGGATAAAGGAACGGGTAAAGAGCAATCGATTAGCATTACGGGAGCTTCTACCCTACCGCAAAATGAAGTGGAGCGGATGGTCAAGGAAGCCGAAGCAAATGCCAATACAGACCGAGAAAACCGCGAGAAAATTGATCGCAAGAATCAGGCCGATACCTTGGTCTATCAAGCTGAAAAACAAATCGGCGAACTGGGGGATAAAGTTTCTGCCGCCGACAAGAGCTCATCAGAAGGGTTAATCAAAGACCTCAAAGATGCGCTCGCTTCTGACAACGACGATAAAATCAAGACGTTGACTGAAGAGTTACAACAGGCTCTCTACAGCATTGGAACCAGTGTATATCAGCAAGCCGGCGGCCCCCCGACCAACGGCCCTGGAAATGACGGCGGCGGTGCTGCTGGGGGTTCGGATACTTCTACTTCTAGTAGTGGCGATGACGTGATTGATGCTGAGTTCTCAGAAACCAAGTAATCTCTTGCTAAAACACCTTAGATAATGATAATGAGCGTCTCTAGAGGCGCTCATTTAGTTTAGGACTTACGCAATTCGGAAATTACAAACACTATCTATAGAGGTAAGGTGGACATTGCTCACCCTACTTTTGCCTTATTTTAGCTGAGACAGTCCACTACAAGATCGGCGATCGCACTCCGTCTATATTAATCGACGTTCAATCTCCTCAAGCGTTGTATGACCTGGTTCTTTTGAACGATCAGTCAAAAAGGACAAGAACTTTTCGCTTTTAATCGATTTTAGCTCCTCTCTTTTAGCCTAGTTCACCTGTTCTGCATAAGTGACTTGCTCCCATCGTCAAGGGCATCTCTTTGTAACTCTAAAACTAAAGAACTCATTTGATTGTTAGCAATAATAGGCAAGTGAAATTTGGCATCTGGGTAATAAAATTTTCCTCGTTCGCCTTGAAAAAAATCATACTCGGCTTTCATGGTTATTCTCCTTGATATTGTCGAGATTCTATAACAGTAGCTTTGCAGGCTGAAATAATCCGAATTTGGCAAGATGATTCATCAATAATCTCAAAAGTGTGAATGACAACTCGCAACACTCCCGTACTATCTAAACCAATTGTAAGCCAACGCTCCTCATCATTGCTGTGACCTTCAGCAAAAATAGACAATTGGCCAGGGTCATAAAACACCGTTGCTGCTTGGCGAAAAGAAACATTATGTTTACGGATATTTTGTTTTTCTTTTTCAAGACTCCAATCAAAATAATAATCCACCCTCAAGACTCCAGACATCAGTATGATAGAAACAGTGCTAGTAATAGAGATAGAGCCTACAAAGAGTTTACGTGCATGGACAAACAGTCTCAACCCAACGCCGAAGCATCACAGCAAGCTGTGCCGATGAAGCTTCCTCGCACCAGCGAATCCGACCCACTCAAGCGCATCCGCCACACCACCTCCCACGTCATGGCCATGGCGGTACAGAAACTCTTTCCCAACGCTCAAGTGACTATCGGCCCTTGGACAGAGACGGGATTTTATTACGATTTTGATGTCCCCGAACCCTTCAGCGAAAGTGACCTCAAGTCCATCAAAAAAGAGATGGACAAAATCATCAAACAGAAACTACCTGTCATTCGCGAAGAAGTGACCAGAGAAGAAGCCAAGCATAGAATTGAGGCGATAAAAGAACCTTACAAGCTAGAAATTCTTGATAATATCCAAGAACCTATTACTATCTATCATTTAGGCGATAAATGGTGGGATTTGTGCGCCGGGCCGCACGTTGATTCTACCGCAGACTTAAACCCAAAAGCGATCGCCTTAGAATCCCTTGCCGGTGCATACTGGCGCGGAGATGAAACCAAAGCGCAACTACAACGCATCTATGGAACCGCTTGGGAAACTCCCGAACAACTCGACGAATACAAGAGGCGCAAAGAAGAAGCTTTAAGACGCGACCACCGCAAATTGGGCAAAGAACTGGGGTTATTTATCTTTTCCGAGTTGGTAGGGGCAGGATTGCCCTTGTGGACACCGAAAGGAACTTTGGTGCGTTCTCTATTAGAAAATTTTCTTAAACAAGAACAACTCAAGCGCGGTTATCTGCCTGTTGTCACCCCTCACATTGCCAGAGTTGATTTGTTTAAAACTTCGGGACATTGGCAGAACTATAAAGACGATATGTTCCCTATGATGGCGGAAAACGAAGAAGCAGCAGCACAGGAACAGGGATTCGTCCTCAAACCGATGAATTGTCCCTTTCACATCCAAATTTACAAAAGCGAGTTACGTTCCTACCGTGACTTACCCATGCGCTTGGCCGAATTTGGAACCGTCTACCGCTTCGAGCAATCAGGGGAATTAGGCGGACTGACCAGAGTGCGCGGGTTTACACAAGATGACTCCCATTTATTTGTCACCCCCGAACAACTCGAAGACGAATTCCTCAAAGTGGTTGACCTGATTTTATACGTCTTCAACAGCCTGCAACTGAAGAATTTCCAAGCGCGACTGAGTTTCCGCGACCCTGCATCGGACAAGTACATCGGCACAGAAGAAGCGTGGAACAAAGCAGAAGCAGCCATCCGTCATGCGGTGAAAAGCTTGGGCATGGAACACTTTGAAGCACCCGGCGAAGCAGCGTTTTACGGGCCGAAACTGGATTTTATCTTCCACGATGCCTTAGAAAGAGAATGGCAGTTAGGAACGGTTCAGGTAGACTACAATTTGCCCGAACGCTTTGAACTCGAATACATGTCTGAAGATGGAACCCGTCAGCGTCCTGTGATGATTCACCGTGCGCCGTTTGGTTCTCTAGAGCGCCTAGTGGGGATTTTAATTGAAGAATACGCTGGGGACTTCCCTCTTTGGTTAGCCCCTACTCAAGTGCGAATTTTACCCGTCAGTGACCCCCAGTTGGACTATGCTAAGCAAATCGCCGCCAAGATGCAGCAATTGGGCATTCGCGCTGAAGCCGATACCAGTGGCGAACGCCTGGGTAAAACGATTCGCAATGCCGAGAAGGAGAAAATCCCTGTCATGGCGGTGGTTGGGGCAAAAGAGGTAGAAACCCAGACTCTCAGTATCCGCACTCGCGCTGCTGGAGATTTGGGAATAATGGCGGTCGAGCAAGTGATTGATAAAATACAAGATGAATCCAAATTTTAAAAATATGGGGAAGGTGAAACTATTAGACCCGAAAATTTACAAATTCTTAGAGAAGCTTATCAATCTCTTTCAGAAATCATTACCAGGCTCTATAACTAATTTTTTCTTTATTTTGCATGATGGAGTAATTGCTTATCACCCACTAAAGTTTTTTCCTTCTCATGCTCAACGAATCGCACTCTCATCTCCTATTTGGTCGATGTCATGATACTAATTAAACCTGTTTACGGTTAATTGATATGACTGATTCTTCGCCTCTCGTTGGCATTATTATGGGCAGCGATTCCGACTTACCCACCATGCAGGCAGCGATCGCCATCTGCGAACAGTTTAACATTGCTTGCGAAGTTGCGATCGTCTCAGCCCACCGCACTCCCGATCGCATGGTCGAATACGCTAAAACGGCTCACCAACGCGGCATTAAAGTCATTATAGCAGGAGCAGGAGGAGCGGCCCACTTACCGGGGATGGTCGCTGCTTTAACCCCCCTGCCAGTGATTGGCGTACCCATTCCTACTCGACACCTGCAAGGAGTGGATTCTCTCTATTCCATCGTTCAAATGCCTAAAGGCATTCCCGTCGCTACGGTGGCTATTGGCAATGCTGAAAATGCCGGACTCCTAGCCGTACAAATTCTAGCAACGAGCAACACACAGTTATGGGAAGCGATCAAACAGTACCGCCAAAGCCTTACCCAAATGGTAGCGAGCAAACAAGCTCAATTAGAACAATTGGGTTATCAGGACTATCTCAAAAACTTGAAGCAGTGATCGATCTGCCGTCGATTTTCACTGCTTCATAGCTGGGGGGAATTTACTTTAACCCCTAGTCCCAATCAACAATGAAGCGTAATTGCTCATTGTTCTCTAACCCCTAGTCGTCATAAAGGCGGCATTCCGCAGCGTCAGGATTCTCGTCACAATACGCTTGAAACGCAGTTTTGGTGGGCTGATTTTGCCGTTTGTGGGCTGCTTCTGCTTGTAATTCTTCGACAGCATCCCAAGCTGCTGCACACTCACCAGACGCTGCTCCCTCAATACTACAGACATTGCGGGCATTTGCGAGTTCTTGTTCAATTGTTTCGTCGATGTTGCTCATGATCCCTCTGCTCTTCTTAACTCAGTTGGCATGACTGCTAATTTTTGTCTTTTATGGCGTATTGGCGATTCAATCATATCATATTCTCTTTTTCAATGTTAATTTTAGGTAAATGACTCATGAGCGATCGGATGCAGTGGACTAACGCCTTATCAACCCGTCCTTCCCTAGAAGCCGCCGTCACAGAAGTGGTCGAGGCAGTTCAATCCTCTCTAGCGGAATTGCCCGATTTAGGCATCGTGTTTATTTCCTCCGCCTATGCCAGTGACTACCCACGCCTGATCCCCTTATTACGAGAACAACTGTCTCTGCCTATCTTGATTGGCTGTGGCGGAGGGGGGATTGTGGGGATGGAGTCTGTAGCACAAGTCGCCGAAATCGAGGGAAATCCGGCATTAAGCTTGACAGTTGCTCATTTACCTGGGGTAAAAGTTCATTCTTTTTACTTAACTCCCGAAGACTTACCCGACCTTGATAGTTCACCAACAGCCTGGACGCAGGCGATCGGTATTTCGCCGCAAGATCCCTGCCACTTTATCCTACTCTCTGAACCGTTTTCTGCTCGCATTAACGACCTTTTAGAAGGATTGGACTTTGCCTATCCTGGTTCTATCAAGATTGGTGGTTTAGCTAGTATGGGAACATCAGGCAATCAAAGTGCTTTATTTTACCAGCGCGAAGGCGAAAAGACACAAAGTTTGTACCGAGAAGGAACAGTAGGCGTAGCTTTAAGCGGTCAAATCGTGGTGGAAACCATTGTCGCTCAAGGATGCCGTCCCATTGGCCCGGTTTACCGCGTCAGTGAAGGGGAACGCAACGTTATTGTAGGGTTAGCTGACCTTGAGGGCCAATCCGCTTCCCGATCGCCGTTAGAAATGCTGCGCGAGTTAATCCAATCGCTCGACGAGCGCGATCGCGAATTAGCTCAGCACTCTCTGTTTGTCGGCATTGCGGGCGACGAATTTAAGCTGAATCTGCAACCGGGGGATTTTTTGATCCGCAATTTGATCGGAGTCGATCCGAGAGTAGGAGCAATTGCTATCGGCGATCGCGTCCGTCCGGGAGGGCGTGTACAATTTCACTTACGCGACGCTCGCACATCTGCCGAAGATTTAGAATGGCTGCTAAGTTCCCATCTCTCTGGGCAAGCTTTAAATCGTTCGCCTGCTAGGGGTGCTTTGATGTTTTCTTGTCTGGGACGGGGAGAAGGCTTGTATGGGGTTCCTAACTTCGATTCTACTCTGTTTCGACGTTTTTTCCCCGATTTACCGATTGGGGGCTTTTTCTGCAATGGCGAAATTGGCCAGGTGGGGGGAAGGACGTTTTTGCACGGCTATACCTCGGCTTTCGCTATTTTCCGCCAACCGCTTTAGTCTGATGTGAAGATTAGGATAATGATGCAAAATTACGATTGGTTAATCACTGACGGCGGCAACTGCGAAGCTTGCGAAATCAAGAATGATTGGGAATGGACGGAAAAGCCTTATCGCCTCTACCGCTTTTTAACGGATGTCGAAGACATTCTCAATAAAACTTCAGACGAACGCCTAATTCTGCAAGCTGTTCGCCCACTTGTCAGGCGACTACTAACCAGTTCTTACTGGCTAGCGGGAGAATACAAAGCTCCCGATTCACAACGGGGATGGTCGGTGTTGACGCTGTATGATGAAGTAGATTTTCCGTTGACGGTTCAAACTGTGGTATGGCTTCCGGGGCGAACCTCTACCATTCACAATCATGGCACTTGGGGAATTGTTGCTCTCCTCGATGGTGAAGAAAAAAACAGCCTATGGCAGCGCGTTGGCGATTCTAATGTTCCCAATCGCATCGAAAAAGTGGGGGAAAAACGGTTATTACCAGGAGATATGATGAGCTTTACTTCGCAGGCTATTCACTGCGTAGAAGCTTTAGGCAATGAACCCACTGTCAGTTTTAATCTCTATGGGGTGACAAATTATGATCGCCGTTTTGAATTCGACTCAATTACTCATACAGCTAAAAAGTTTTAGGTTTTCAAAAACCCGTTTTCTTAAAGAAAACGGGTTTCTTTCTATCCGATTTAATTAAAGAGGTTTTTGAGTTGGGACTCCTGCCAAACGGGGAAATTGAGCAGGCGTTTTGGTAATTTTCTGTAAATAAATACTGTGGCGAATACTTTGGGTCAAAGGCGTTTTAAAAGGATAAATTTGGCTGATTTCGCCGCCTAATTGTTTGAGAGCCGATCGCAAACTTAATTCCTCAGTTGCCTGCCAATTGCCTCGATAGAGAATTGCCGTTCCTCCTATTTTTAATAGAGGCAAGGCATATTCAGCACAGACTGAGGCATTACCGATAGCCCGAACGCAGGCAAGATCGTAGGTTTCTCGATAGGTTTTATTCTGTCCAATTTCTTCGGCTCTACCGATTATAGGCTGGCTATTTTTCAGGTTTAATACTGCTAAAAGATGGCTAAGAAAATGGATTTTCTTTCGCGTAGAATCTAGGAGAGTAACTGACCAATTAGGATAGGTGATCGCAACTGGAATACCTGGAAATCCTGCTCCAGTTCCCACATCAATCACCTTCAACTTTGCTTCTGTATCAATCGTTTTATTTTCGCCAATAGGGGCAAGCGAATCCCACAAATGTTTTTCCCAAAAATCATGCGGTTCAGTAATGCGAGTGAGGTTAAGTTGACGGTTTCCTAAAATAATTTCATCATATAACTTTTGTAACTGTTGCTGTTGGTTTTCGTCTGGTTGCCAACCTAACGTTTCCAGCCAAATTGCTGCTAAATTAGGAAGTAATTGATTAGATTGATTCATACTTTTGCCTTTTGCCTTTTGCCTTTAGATTGGCATGACAAACGAACCTCGTTTGAGTAACGATTCAAATTCAGTAACAGGGAGAGGGGGACTGAGTAAATATCCTTGAATGTCGTTGCAGTGATGTTTTGCTAAAAATTGTAGTTCTTTGATGGTTTCTACCCCCTCAGCGATAACATCGAGATTGAGTTGATGTGCTAACGTGATAATGGTTTGCGTAATGGCAGCGTTTTTGGAATTATGATCAATATTATGCACAAAACAACGGTCAATTTTTAAAATATCAAAAGGAAATTGTTGCAAGTATCCCAATGACGAATATCCTGTTCCAAAATCGTCAATTGACACCTTAACCCCCAATGATTTTAGTGAATTTAAGCGTTGGCGAGTTAAGGCGACATTTTTAATTAAGATACTTTCCGTAATTTCAATTTCTAGACAATTGGGATTCAGACCAACTTTTAGTAAAATACTTAACAAGTCTCGTTCTAACTCTTTCCGCTTGAATTGCCTTCCTGATAGATTAACAGCTATATTAATTAACCCTAAACCTGAAGTTTGCCAGTTTTTGGTTTGTTGACAAGCTTTCTCTAAAACCCATTCTCCAATCGGTTCTATCAAGCCATTGGCTTCTGCTAGCGGAATAAAACTGCCAGGTGATACTAAGCCTCTTTGAGGGTGATTCCAGCGCAATAATGCCTCAGCCGCCACAATATGCCCCGTCTGAATATTGACTCTCGGCTGATAGTAAATTTCAAATTCTTCTCGTTCTAATGCATAGCGAAGATCGCTTTCTAAACTAAGATTTTCGAGACTGACAGGATTGACATTTTCAGTGTAGATTTGGCTTTGATTTCCTCCCTGCTGTTTGGCATATTTCATCGCTTTGTTAGCCTGCTGAATTAACAAGTTGATTTGTTCTCCATCAATGGGATGAAAAGCAATTCCTAAACTAGCAGTCATAAAAATTTGATGCTGATCGATTTGCATGGGTAGATTGATGATATTTAAAATTTTTTGTACCAAGGAGTCAGTTTCATTTTTTGCTGTTACAGGCTTGAGAATAACCGCAAATTCATCAGCATTAATATGAATCACTTTTCCTAGTTCTGCAAGACAATCGCTCAAACGATGGGCAATTTTTTTAAGAATAATATTTCCTGTATCATGTCCTAACGTATTATTAATTCGACTAAATATATCTAAGTCAATCACTAAAATTGGAATGAGAAAGTTTTGCTGGTTATGATTACCATTAGTGTTTTTGAGAGATTGTAAAACAGTTTCAAAGTGTTCTTGCAAACTCAAGCGATTAGGTAAATTTGTCACGAGATCGTAGTTAAGAATATAGGCATCTGATTTTTCTGGAAAGTCTTGACTTAAGGTTTGCGATCGCTGCAAATTGATAATTTCTCGATGTTTGTTAATGACGAGCTTAATGGTTGCCAATAATTCACGGTCTTTAACCGGTTTTACGAGATAGCCATAAGCACCTGTTTTTTCAGCTCGCTTTAAGATTTTATCATCTGCATAAGCAGTTAGATATAAAACGGGAATTTGATGATTTTCATAAATCTTTTTAGCGACTTCAATTCCATCCATTTTTCCTGGTAGAAGAATATCCATTAATACTAAGTCGGGCAACTGCGCTTGAACTTCTTCTAAAGCTGCTTCACCCGAAGACACAGTTCCAATGATTTGATAGCCAAATTCTGTCAGTTTTTCTTTGAGAAGTTCAGCAATCAATAATTCATCTTCAACAATTAAAATTTTAGAATGACTGCTCATTTAATAGTTACCTTTGGTATTAAATTCTTAAAAAAGTTTCTGCAACTCTAAATAAAGTTATAGAAGATTTACTATTTCCACAAAATTAAAAAACTAGCAGGTTATTTTTAACCTGAGAGTAGATTTTTTGCAGATTTTGCAGATAAATAACTTTATGAGTTAGGGATTTTTAAAATGGGGTTTCTGCTGAGAAGCAATTGCTATTAACCAGTTTTGGAACAGCGATGATTGGCTCAATTTCTACCTCAAAAAGAGCGCGATTGTCTAGATAAGTTAATTCTATCCATCACTGCCAATCCTCAACCATCTCTCCTTTAGCAGAAAATATGATTAAGAATATTTTCTATTGTACCCCGAAATGGCCAAACCTAAGCGGTGAAAATAGGCTTTAAAGCTGCTTTTTCGCTTAAAGATCCTGGATGCCATCGGCAGATCTGGCTTTGACGAACGGACTAACTGCATTTTCAAGTGATCGGCATAACCCGTTTAAAATGGGAAGATAATAATCAGACATAAAAAGCACAATCCGAATGCTTACAATTGTAATGTTCCCTTGCCGTGAGAGAAATGATACTTTTTGAGAAAGCGATCGCCCTCTCTAACCATTATCTTAGAAAAGGATTCTTCACTTCAAACCCTCTTTAAGCCTCTCATGATTTCTAGCCTTTCTCAAGCTTTATCGGTCAATTTCTCGCAAATTCGCCTCGAAATTCGCGCCATTGAAGCCCAACTCGTTCAATGGCGGCGGCAATTTCATCAACGTCCCGAATTAGGCTTTCGAGAACAGTTAACGGCTGCGTTTGTCACTGGGAAACTCAGCGAAATGGGTATTAAGCATCAAACCGGCATTGCTAAAACAGGCATTGTAGCAACCGTTGACAGCCTCTATCCTGGCCCGGTGCTAGCCATTCGAGCAGACATGGATGCATTGCCTATTCAAGAAGAAAATGACGTTTCCTACCGTTCTCAACACGACGGCATCATGCACGCTTGCGGTCACGACGGACACACCGCCATTGCATTAGGGACGGCTTACTATCTATCCCAACACCGCCACGAATTTAAAGGAACTGTTAAATTTTTATTTCAACCGGCCGAAGAAAGTCCCGGCGGTGCGAAACCGATGATTGAGGAAGGAGTGCTCAAAAATCCTGATGTAGAAGCGATTATTGGCTTGCATTTGTGGAATAATCTGCCGTTAGGAACAGTAGGAGTCCGAAGCGGCCCGTTAATGGCTGCGGTTGAATGCTTTCGCGCTAATATTTTCGGCAAAGGCGGACACGGAGCGATGCCCCATCAAACCGTTGATTCAGTGGTCGTTAGTGCCCAAATTGTCAGTGCCTTGCAATCTATCGTCGCTCGTAACGTCGATCCTCTCGATGCAGCCGTCGTGACAGTGGGGGAACTCCATGCGGGAACGGCTCTCAACATCATTGCCGACACTGCCAGGATGAGCGGCACAGTGCGCTACTTCAATCCCGATTTAGAAGGGTATTTTGGGCAGCGCATCGAAGAAATTATTGCTGGTGTCTGCCAGACTTACGGGGCAAAGTATGACTTAGACTATTGGCGACTGTATCCCCCTGTGATTAATGACGCCTCGATGGCCGATTTAGTGCGATCGGTCGCCTTAGAAGTGGTGGAAACTCCGGTGGGACTGGTTCCTAATTGTCAGACGATGGGGGGAGAGGATATGTCGTTCTTTTTAGAGGAAGTGCCGGGTTGTTATTTCTTTTTGGGGTCTGCCAATGTCGCAAAAGGGCTAGCTTATCCCCACCATCACCCTCGCTTTGATTTTGATGAAACGGCTTTAGCAATGGGGGTCGAAATGTTCGTTCGTTGCGTCGAAAAGTTCTGTCGCTAGCGGTTGATTATAGGAGTCATAGCCATGAAAAAAGTAAAATTAAATCAGTTGACAGAACAAGTACTACTAAGTAGGCATGAATCTTTTTCTGTAGAACATGATGGCAAGATACTAGGATATTTTTATCCAGAAAGGCCAAATAAAGCAAAAATTCCGCTCAATCCTCAAGAAGCTTTGGAGGGATTGCGTCAGCTTCGTTCTTCTTTAGCGCAAACAGATGTTGTACAAATTATGTGTGCTAGTCGGGAAGATTTAGAAAAGCGAGGATTATTCTAGCTTATGACGGTTGTTGTAGATTCTAACCTACTTATCGTTCTCGTCTATCCCGATCCGCGCAGCGAAATTACTCAACAGAAGTTTAATGAATGGATCGAGCAAGGAGTCGCTATTTATGCTCCAGAATTAGCTCGTTATGAAGTGGCTAATGGGTTAACCAGATTAATCAATGCTGGCTTGTTTAACCAAGAAAAATTAGCAGAGGCTTGGACTTTTCTCAACAATTTATCTATTACTTACTCTATATTTGCCGAAGGAACGCAAATTGTTGAAATTGCCTTATCGTTAAATCGTCAAAGTGCTTATGATGCTGCTTACCTCGGCTTGGCAGAAAGCTTAAATGCCGAACTATGGACATTAGATACTCCTTTGTATAGAAATGCAGTTGGCAAAGGTTTTAAGGTATTTCTTTTAGGAGAAGCCAAAACCAATTAATAAAAAATAACTTTGCCAGTCGAGAGGATTTTTACTTCAGAGATTAAACCTACCTGAAGTGCGATCGCACCTCTTTGAGATTAAGACGGAACAAACAAGTCACTGTGTTATTCTGAGAAATTGAGCAATCATCTGGGAACGCTGACAGGCAGGCTGTATTTTATGAGTTTAAAGGCTTCGTTTAAAAGGTTAATTTTAGCAGGGATCTTAGCGGGGCTAGCTATTCCCAGTGCCTTCGGACAATCGCTATCTCTGCCCAATTCTCCAGCAATAAACGATCCGCCGCCAATTTCTTCGACGAAGGTAGACTTTACGCAACTGCAAAATTTACTCGCTACAAAGCAGTGGCGCAAAGCCAATGAAGTGACGAAAGATTTGCTACTCCAAGCCACCGGACGCGAACAACAAGGCTGGTTCTCGCCCCAAGATATCGATCAACTGGCTTGCCAAGATCTCGATACCCTCGATCGCCTCTGGAGACAATACTCGAACAATCGCTTTGGGTTTAGCATTCAATATGCCATTTTTGTCGAGACTGGCAATAAACCGGGGCGGCTGTTAGCCTCGGAAACTTACGATCAATTTGGCGATCGCGTTGGCTGGCGCGAAGACAATCAATGGATTGCCTTTGTCGGCAATTTAGATTTCAGTCTCAATGCGCCAGTCGGTCACTTACCGAACCCGCGATCGGAGTATGAAATCACGGGCGGCAGGCTCAATTATACGGCACTCACCAAACGATTAGTAGACTGCAAAATTGTCGCTGCCCCAGTCAGTCCCTAGTCACCTGCGCCTAGGAATTTGAAGAATTGAGAAATTACTGAGCGCCCCGAAAGTAGATCGGTATAATGTTGATAATGTTGAGTAAATTTACGTCGAAAGAGGTTTTAGTTTATTACCTCAGGGTGCTGACTCTAAATGACCGATTAAACTTTTCTCTCAACACTGACTTACGACTGCAATGATTAAGCCTACTCTGCCCCCGTCTCGACCCTTATTTAGCGCGGCAGTGCTGCTAATTTCGCTTCTGTCCACTGCCTGTACGGTAGAACAACAGCAAGCAGCCGGGCCAAGAGCCATTCCGGTCAAATTACAAACACTGCGATCGGCGACGCTCATTGACAGTAGCAACTATGTGGGAACGCTCATTGACAAAAATAGAGTAAGCCTAGCGCCCCGCATTGATGGGCGCATTTTAGCTATCAAAACGCAACCTGGTGCAGTAGTCACTCAAGGGCAAACCCTCGTCACGCTCGAACCCCTTCAACAACAGGAAGATGTCAATGCCGGTATTGGCAATGTCAACGAACAAAAAGCGAGGCTATCCGAACAACAAGCCAACTTGAGAACCTTAGAAGCGCAACGGGATGCGACGCAAGCGGAAGTTGCTAACCGCCAAGCCCAAATTGCTAACAGTATTGCTAATGTCGCCAACGCCCAAGAAAACCTCAAACGCAACGATGCCGAACTCAAGCAGGCAGAGGCTATTTTCAATTTAGATCAAATTAACTATGATCGCTCGACTTTTTTGGTTGAAAAGGGTGTTCTCGCCCAGCAAAACTTAGACGACACCAATGCTTCTCTCGAAAACTCGCGAGCCAGGGTTCAAGCGGCTTCTAGAAGTGTCGAAGCTGCTAGAGCCAGTGTCAATGCCAGTCAAGCGAGTGTTAATGCCGCCAAAGCTGCTCTGACCCAAGCCCAAAAAAATGTCCAAGCCGCCGACCAGCGCATGGCAGGAGGCAGAGCCAACATCAATGCCCAACAAGCCGCCATTGACCGCGCCCAAGGGCAATTAGGGTCGGTCGGGCAAAATTTGGTCTTCAACTTCATTAAAGCCCCGATTAATGGCATTGTAGGCAACTTTGACCGCTTTAAAGTCGGCGATATTGTCAAACCTGGCGACCAAATCACTACCATCAGCAACAATCGCCTGTTTGACCTCAACATCAACATTCCGACCGAATACCATGCGCGACTGAAAGTGGGATTGCCCGTCGAAATTATCAACGAAGACGGCAGCCCAGGCGTTCGCGGACAAGTGACTTACGTTGCTCCCTTGATCGAACAAAATGCCCAAGCTATCTTAACCAAAGTCACCTTTACTAGCGATGGAAGCTTGCGGGATGAACAGTACGTGCGCGTGAGAGTTATCTGGGACACTAGACCAGGCGTATTAGTTCCCACAACGGCTATTACAACATTAGGCAGCCAGCGCTTTGTATTTGTCGCACAACCTCAGAAAACGCAAGAAGGAGCCAGCACACTCGTCGCTCGTCAAACCCCAATTAAGGTGGGTGCGATTCAAGGACAAGCCTTTCAAATCCTGTCTGGGGTAAAACCGGGTGACAAAATCGCTGTTTCTCGCATCCTTGACCTCAAAGATGAAACCCTCATTACCGATGAATCAACGGTTCAAGGCAAGGCAGTTAGGGAATAGTTAATAGTTAATAGTTGATAGTTAATAGTTAATCAAAAAGGAGTCTATCAAGGATATGACGGTACAAACAGATCGATCCTCTCCAACGTTCTATGATATCGACTATCATCTTTGGTTAGAAACAACCATAGAACAATTGCGCTCTGGCTATTTTTCTGCCCTTGACTTAGAAAACTTAATTGAAGAATTAGAAAGTATGGGCAGAAGTGATTTGCGTACCGCTAACAGCTTAATCAAACAAATCATTATCCATCGCCTAAAACTAGACCATTTACCTGATATTGACCCCAGAAAACATTGGTGCAAAGAAATTAATAACTTTAAAGAGCATTTAGAAGACTTACTATCTCCATCCCTCAAGGCAAAAATTGATTTAGAGAAACTTTATCAAAGAGCAAAAAGAGAAATTCTGGTTGATTACACGCTTGAATTACCGCAAACCTGTCCTTACGCTCTTGATAATTTACTATATTTTAACCCTTCTTAAACGCTTATGCTCCTGTCCCTCGCTGCCCCTTTTATCAAGCGACCTGTCTTAACCACCGTTTGCAGTGTCGTCATCGTGTTGATAGGTGCTGTTTGTCTGGCTCTATTGCCCTTGGACAAGCTGCCGCAGATTGCGCCGGTGCAAATTACTGTAAGCTCTAATTTTGTCGGTGCGGACGCAAAAACTACCGTTGATAACGTGACAACCCCGTTGGAACGTCAAATTAACGGGGTTGATTACATGAGGTGGATGTCTTCCAATACTGACAATAACGGGAATACTACCGTCAACGTTTCTTTCCCGACAGAAGTCGATCCTAATACCGCTCAGGTTTTGGTACAAAACCGCGTTGCTCAAGCTCAATCTCAGCTACCCCAAATCGTGATCAATAGCGGACTTACCACCAACAAACAATCGCCGAGCGTGACCTTAGCTTACGGTTTTTATTCGGATAGAGGCCCCGATGGCAAGCCGTTATACGATATTGAATTTGTGAATAACTATGTAGACCGCTATATTTGGAATGACATTCGGCGCATTGAAGGGGTAGGTAGTTTAGGACTTTTTGGCAGTGATGTTTATGCCATGCGGATTTGGGTCGATCCCGACAAACTCGCTGCACGGGGGCTAACGGCAAACGATGTGGTCAATGCCGTTAACGAGCAAAATTTTCAAATAGGAGCCGGCGCAGTGGGGAGACTGCCCAATCCGCCTGACCAGCAATTTGAATTGCCGCTCAAAGTCGCAGGTCAATTTCGCACGGTCGAAGAAGCAGAAAATGTGGTAGTCAAAGTGGGGAACGATGGCACCCTCATTCGCTTGCGGGATGTGGGACACGTCGAACTGGGAACCCAAACTTATAGCATTCTGTCTGCCATTGACGGCGATAAGCCCTCAGTCGCTTTAGTGGTTTACCAACTGCCCGGAACCAATGCCCTCGATACGGCCACTAACATTAAAGCTAAAATGGCAGAACTGGGCAAATCCTTTCCACCGGGCTTAAAATACGATGTTGTTAACGATAACACCCTATTTGTGACGGCTTCCTTAAGAGATCTAGTTGTGACGCTGATTGAAGCGATCGCGCTGGTCGTTTTAGTTATTTTCATCTTCTTGCAAGACTGGCGGACAACGATTATTCCGGCAATTGCCATTCCGGTCGGACTCATCGGCGGTCTAATTGCCCTCCAAGCCTTGGGATTCAGTCTCAATCAGTTGACGCTTTTGGCATTGGTTTTGGCAACGGGTCTAGTGGTAGACGACGGAATTATCATCGTTGAGGCAGTTGCCGTTAAGATGGGGCAGGGAATGCGACCGATGCAAGCGGCATTGGATGCGATGGAGGAACTCTCAGGGGCAGTCATTGCTACCACTGTCGTTTTAATGGCCGTGTTTATTCCGGTGTCTTTCTTTCCGGGAACGACAGGCATCGTCTACAGACAATTTGCTCTCACCATTGTCTTTGCGCTCCTTGTATCGACTTTTAACGCTATCTCTTTTTCACCGGCGATGGCAGCCATTCTGATGCAGCCAGCTACTCAAGCACACGGCCCACTTGCTTGGGTTTTTGGTCAATTTAACCGCTTTTTTGACTGGTTAAAGGATGGATATGCTAGATTTATGACTTTTTTAAGCCATATTAAATATCTAGTCATCGCGCTTTTCGTGGGCGGTCTCGTCTTGACAGGGTGGATGTATGCCACGATGCCTCAAGGCTTTATCCCGGAAGAAGATCAAGGTTTCTTCTATGTCTTGACGGAAGCGACACCAGGCGTTTCCTTAAACTACACCCACCAAATCGACTTACAGGTGATGCAAGAAATTATGCAGTTTGAGGAAGTCGAACACGCCCTTACCCTATCGGGCTTTTCCTTCGACGGCCAAAACAGTAACAAGGGCTTCTTTTTCATCAAACTCAAACCTTGGGCAGAACGACACGGGGCTGAACACTCGGTCTTTGGGGTTACTAGGGCATTAAATCGTATTTTCCGCGAAAAAATTACTGGGGCGCGAGTAATAGCCGTCAATGCTCCTCCGGTAGACGGCTTAAGTAGCTTTGCTGGCTCAGAAATTTTTATCGAAGACCGCCAACTGCGGGGAATGGAAGCTCTCGTTGATAATACTAAACGGGTGATGCAAGCCGCCAACCAACGTCCCGAAGTCGGTCAAACTTTTACCACTTTTACGTTTGATAGCCCGATTTTAGAGGCAGACATCGATCGCGAAAAAGCTAAAGCCCAAAATGTCAACATCAACGATATTCTCGGTACCTTACAGACCTATTTAGGCGCCAATTATGTCAACCAATTTGTCCTTGATGGACGGCTTTATCGCGTTTTTGTGCAAGCAGAAGGAAATTTACGCGCCAATCCCGCAGATATCAGCCGCTTGCAAGTGCGATCGCAGGGAGGAACAATGGTGCAATTGAGTAACTTGTTAACGGTAACACCTACCACTTATCCCCCCATTTTAACCAACTATAATACTTATCCAGCGATTAAGCTCAACGTCGCGCCAGCACCAGGCTACAGTAGTGGACAACTGATTACGGCAATGGAAGAAGTCGCTAACGCTACCTTACAACCAGGGTTTGGCTATGATTGGACAAATACGGCGGCTGAGGAAAAAGCCTCGGCGGGTGCGGCTCCCATTGTTTTTGGCTTTGGCTTTGTCATGGTTTTTCTGGTACTGGCAGCACAGTACGAAAGCTATGTTGATCCGACTATCATTCTCATTACCGTTCCGCTAGCTATTGTCGGAGCATTAGGGGCGATTTGGCTGCGGGCAACCTTCCTACAAGGCAGTGAGAGTATCTTTCCCACTCTCAACAACAATATGTACGTTCAGGTGGCTTTAGTCATGCTGATTGGCATGGCCAGTAAAAACACCATCCTCATTGTCGAATTTGCCAATCAATCTCGCGATTTAGGCTTGAACATTACTCAATCAGCCATTCGGGCTGCTGAAGAACGCCTGCGACCCATTTTGATGACGGTTATCTCTGCATTGGTCGGTTTTACCCCTTTGTTAATTGCTTCGGGTGTCGGTGCGGTTAGCCGTTGGTCACTAGGGACTGCCATCTTTGGCGGACTGTTAGTAGCAACCATCATCAGTTTGATCGTTGTTCCTAGCCTGTATATTGTGATCAAAACTTTAGAAGAAAACTTCTTAACAGGAGGTGGCAAACCTCCCAGCAAACCTGGTACTGGCAAGTCTAAGCAACCTCCCCAACCCACCCAACCGCAAGCCAGTGAAGCAACTGTCCCCTCTTTTAAAACCTCTCCCCTTCCCAATGATCCATGACCGATTATCCATTCCCGACTCTGACTAAATAATTAAACTATGATGGATTTTTCCATTTACCATAGCCCTCAATCAATCATTAAAATCATAGTACTCATTACCAAAATGTTTAAAAACTGGACGTTTGACGATTGGATGAATCACATTCTCTTTGGAGGGACTGTTTTACTACTTATCTATACTTTCTTCTTTTTGCATTAGTCCTTTTTCGCAAATCTAGCCTATTACAATCAAAAAAAGGTCAATATTTGAGTTAACTTAGTGAAAAAATAAAAAATATGAATATTAAAGTCATCCTTTTCTCAGGAATTATAACTGCTCTGATTGGAGCGATGATCGGCTTGGCGATCGCTCATATTTCTCAACGGGATCTGCGTACCAAAGCTATTGTCATCGGTGGTGCTACTTTAGGATTCGTTATCGGTGCCGCTCAATGTGCTATTCGAGAGCAAGCAAAAGAGCGCGATCGCGAATTTGGCGAGTCTGATCGCTTAGAATAATTAACGAACAATATAGGGGCATGGCCATGCACCTACTACACAGATTTCATTTCAAATCGAAACGCAGTTTTTAGGTTAAGCGACATCAACCCAAATACTGCCGTCTTCGACACGCACGGGAAAGACAGGTAAATCACTTTCAGTCGAAAGCTTCCCTAAAGCTTGACCCAAAACTGGTGGCCAGGGTGACCACACTTTAGCTTCTCCCGACTTCAAATCAAAAGCACTGCGATGGAAAGGGCAAATAATCGCCCCATCTTCGGTGATTTTCCCTTTTCTTAAGGGAAGATTGAGATGTGGGCAGGCATTAGCGACGGCGTGCAGTTGTCCATTATGGTTAAGTAATAAAATCTTTTGTGACCCGACTTTAACCACTTGTCGCGCACCAACCGGAAGATCATTCGCCCCAAGCACTTTTGTCCAACTCATGAGAAAACTATCCTGAAATTGTTTTTGAGGGTGACAGGCGTAATTAAATTTATCACTTCTCGTCAAGCAGCAAGAGGAAGTTAACGAATCTTAATTAAACGGTATCAGAGCTTATTTTTTTCCTAGCGTTAGTGTAAAAAATGGCGAATTCCCGTGAATACCATCACCAAACCTAACTCGTTAGCAGCTTGAATCGAATCTTTATCGCGCAAAGAACCCCCCGGTTGCACAATTGCCACAATGCCTGCCGCCGCCGCCATGCGAACCGAGTCATCAAAGGGAAAGAAGCCGTCGCTCGCCAGAAATCCCCCTTGCGCTTGTTCTCCTGCTTGTTCTAGGGCAATTTTGACCGAACCAACGCGATTCATCTGTCCTGCTCCCACTCCCACCGTCGTCCGGTCTTGGGTGACGACAATAGCGTTAGATTTGACGTGCTTAGCCACTTTCCAAGCAAAAAGCAATTCAGCGAGTTGTTCGGGGGTAGGTTGTCTTTCCGTTGCCACTTGCCAGGTATCGAGGTTGTCTTTCGCTTCGTCTGATGCCTGTACCAAAAATCCCCCGGCAATTATTTTGACGAAGTCAGAGGAAGCCCCGCTACGTCCCCTAGAATGCCGGAGGGAACCTCCGGCATCGGGGACTCCTTTGCAAGGCGGGGTCTCTCTGACCGATTGATGAGACGATTGTTTAAAATCATTTAAAATCAACACTCTAAGGTTAGATTTCGCGGCTAAAATCACTTTTGCGTCATCCTGGCAATCAGGAGCTACGATACATTCTAAAAAAGTTTTGGTTAAAGCAGTAGCAGTCGTCGCGTCAATAGGTTGGTTGAGAGCGACAATTCCTCCAAAGGCAGAAACCGAGTCAGCATTAAAAGCTTTTTCGTAAGCTTCGACGAGGGAAGTTCCCATCGCGACACCACAGGGATTAGTGTGCTTAAGAATGGCAGCGGCGGGTTCTGATGATTCAAATTCGGCAATAATCCGTCTTGCTGCTTCTAGATCGACTAAATTATTATAACTAAGCTCTTTTCCCTGAATTTTATTAGCGTCTGCCCATCCTGACGGCTGCATTCCAGTTTGATACCAAGCGGCAATTTGATGGGGGTTTTCCCCATAGCGCAAGCTTTGTAATGCCGTTCCTGTCAGATTAAAACGAGTTGGGAGAGCTTGCCCTGAGTCGCTAAAGCTAGCAAAATAGGAAGCGATCACCCCATCGTAGGCATTGGTTAAAGCGAAGGTTTCCCCTGCCATTTTTTGACGGAATGCAAGAGTTGTTTCTCCGTTATTTTGCGCTAATTCTTGTAAATAAGCATTATAATAATTAGGATTAGGTAAAACACTCAAATAAGCGAAGTTTTTCGCCGCCGCTCGAAGCAAAGCGGGGCCGCCGATGTCTATTTGTTCAATTGCTTCAGCAACGGTGACATTAGGATTGGCGATAGTTTGCTCGAAGGGATACAGGTTTACCACTACCAAGTCAATCGGACGAATCAGGTTCGCTTCGAGATCTGCCACATCTTCTGCAAGGTCGCGCCGTCCCAAAATTCCCCCATGAATGCGCGGATGCAGGGTTTTAACCCGTCCTCCCAAAATTTCTGGCGACCCCGTGTAGTCGCTGACTTTAGTAACGGGAAGTCCTGCTTCCTGCAAAGCTTTTGCCGTTCCACCACTGCTGATAAGTTCAAAATCGAACGTTTCGACCAATTGTTTGGCGAATTCGATTAATCCGGTTTTGTCCGAAACGCTCAGTAGTGCTAGCTTTCCCATGAATTGTGTTGAGTTCTTAGTAACGTATTTTTCAACCATTGTACAGGACAAAAAATATCTATATAAATGGCCATGACCAAAAACGAATGAGTGTAGGGGCATAGCAATGCCATGCCCCTACGGATAGATGGGTTATTGACTTTCGTAATTCCTATTTTCTCTATTGTGGGTCATCGCAGATATAATCAGCGCGTACCCATCCTTGCCGACCATTGTAATTAGCCTGCCACCAATAAATGCCATCGGGGCCGTACCTTCCTTCCAATAAACCAATAGAACGACCGTTGGGAATTTCCATAATTTTGCCGAAGTTCTGTCCGGGGCCAGTTCGCAGTGAGAGGCGGCTATTGCGATCGCGGGTGCAGACACGACCGTATTGCCCTCCTGTACCGCGTTGACAGTAGCCGTCTGTGGGGCCGCATCCCGGCCCTTGAGCGTTGAGAGGAAGCGCGATCGCTAATAACATTGTACTCGTCATTAAAGTCTTTAACATGGTTTTTTACTCCAAAATAGTGAATTAAGGCTGAATGTTGACTTCAAGATATTGAGGTTGATAAGTGCGAACGTAGTTCAACACTTGCTCAAGGTCGTGTTTGTTGGTTAGGGCAATACATCCTTCTGTGCCGTCTTCAGTACGACTTTTTTCAAACGACGGGTCAAAATGAATGCCTAAAGCAGAACGGCCAGTTTGGAACATCGGTTGGATAGGCAGAAAACGTCCCCCAACTTCTGGGTTCGTGCCAGGAATAGGCAAACGATTGACCGTGTATCTTCCATCCGGCAGAGGTGCTTGTGTTCCCGCAACATGGCGGTTTCTGGTTTGTGTATAAGCGCGTCCGGTGACGGCAGTATAGACACCGCGCAACTGGTTGTTAGCGTAGAGACGGAGTTCATAAATCGGATTGCCTAAAGCATTGACAGTTCTCGTTGGCGTGAGCGTCATGTAAATACCTGGTTGAACTGGCGGCAAGTAAGTAGTTTGCGGCGTGCTTTTGTCTTTTAAAATCCGATTTTGAGCGAATTCTTGAGGTATCGTCTGTTGATCGTCTGAATTTGTTTGTGATGCCTGAAGGAACGCCTGCCACTGTTGCTGCTTGCGAGTCGTTACCTGGTCAACTGATGACAATTGCAGATGGGTAACAGAGTCGGTAGCGAGCAATTGCTCAGAGGGGTTTGGCTCAACTTTAGCCATACAAGCTTCAACTGCTAGACAACTAAAGGAGGCTAAGACGAGTTTAAAGAGCATGAAACGTCTCCTTAATGCTTAGAAAAAAAGGATTTCATCAACAGAAGTGAAAAGGACTATCGTTTAGAAACAAAAACAGTATATTTTTCCCACACCCGTCACCCAACTGACAAGCAGTATGGCGAGTGCTGCTTGCCCTGATTACTTTAAACTTCATGAAGTCAATATCGTTTTACGGAACTTTTTTTCAATCTTAGCGTCTAAATATCGCTTCGTCATCCGTCTTTAGCAGTCAAAACCTTAAAAATTTCTTTTCATCGTTGAGATATCTTCATGCGTAGGATGGGTTAGAGAGTCCCCGATGCCGGAGGTTTCCTCCGGCACGGCAGTAAGCATTCAAACTCAACCCAAAACTATAAATCCGTCGTAACCCATCTTCTCGAAATTTGTAACATCTACGAACATTTTACCCCATGATGTCGGGAGAGCCACTTGAAAGGGCGGTTGTTAGCTCAACAATCCCCCGTAAAGGCGGCGGGAGTGTCAACATTGTATTGCTGCATCAACCCATTGCTTTAAAGTAGAAACCACTTCATCAAGAGCAATTTCTTGAGATTTTTTCCCTTGTCGTTCAACGACTTCCACTAACCCATCTTTGAGTGATCGTCCTACGACCACACGATAGGGAATGCCAATTAAATCGGCATCTTTAAATTTAACACCAGCGCGTTCATTACGGTCATCCAAAAGCGTTTCTATCCCTGCTTGATTTAACTGTTTGTAGAGCTTTTGGGCCGCCTCTACTTGTTCAGTGTCGCTAACATTAGGAATAATAACAATTGCCTGATAAGGGGCAATCGCCACTGGCCAGATTATCCCATCTTTATCATAAGATTGTTCTACTGTCGCTTGTGCTAAACGAGACACACCCACACCATAACATCCCATAACTAAGGGCATTTCTTCCCCTTGTTCGTTCGTAAAAGTTGCCCCCATCGCTTGAGAATATTTAGTTCCCAATTGAAAAATATGTCCTGCTTCAATCCCTCTGGCAGTGTGTAGAATTTGAGTAGAATCATGGGTTGCGCGATCGCCTGCAACGGCTTTTCTCACGTCAACGACTACCGAAGGTAGCATAAATTCTTTGCCCCAATTCGCTCCAACAACGTGATATCCGCTTTCATTTGCCCCAGTAACGAAGTTTTTGAGGTCTACGACGGTTTTATCAGCTAATCGCAGGAATTGAGGAGCAACATCTTTAACAAGTAGGCCAGGTATCTTGCCTGATAAATTAATATAATTATCGGATAAATCTGGGCCAATATATCCTAAAGGTAATGGTTTCTTCAACCATTTAATTTGAGAAGCTTCATCAGGAACTTTTACTGAAAAAATAGTTGTGGCATTATATTGAGGTGCAAGCTTAACTAATTCATTTTGCAGCTTCACTTCATTAACATCTTGATCGCCGCGAATGTGAACTAAAACTAATACAACTGTCCCATTATCATAAACTGCTTCATAAAGGACATTTTTAACCACATTAGTTGGTGAACATTTCAGAAACTGACACAACTTCTCAATCGTTTGTGTCAGGGGCGTTTCTCGTTTTTCGTATTTACTAAAGGTTGATTTTTCGCTATCAGCAGGCAAAGAAACAGCTTTTTCTACGTTGGCAGCGTACTTGCCGTCTTCGGTGTAAAGAACTTCATCTTCTCCGCTTGGTGCTAACACCATAAACTCTTGCGAACCCGAACCACCAATCGCCCCAGAATCGGCTTCTACTGCCCGAAACGCCAACCCACAACGGCGTAAAATGTTGCGATACGCGCCATCCATAGCTTGATAAGTTTGCTTGAGACTCGTTTCGTCAGCGTGGAAAGAGTAAGCATCTTTCATGATAAACTCTCGCCCTCGCATTAAGCCAAAACGGGGACGAATTTCATCGCGAAACTTGGTTTGAATTTGGTAGAGTGTGACGGGTAATTGCCGATAGGAACGCACCATATCTTTAGCAATCGTAGTAATTACCTCCTCATGCGTTGGCCCCAATCCTAACTCACGATCGCTGCGATCGCACAGTGCAAACATGATACCCTCTGCTTGAGTATAAGTCTCCCAGCGTCCCGACTCTTTCCACAATTCCGAAGGCTGCAACTGAGGCAACAGGCATTCTTGAGAACCGATGGCGTTCATTTCTTCGCGCACAATTTGGGAAACTTTTTGCAAAACGCGCCACATGAGAGGTAAATAAGCATAAATACCGCTACCAATGCGGCGGATATAACCTGCCCTCAACAGCAGCTTGTGGCTAGGAATTTCAGCATCGGCGGGATCTTCACGTAGCGTGACAAATAACATCTGAGACAGTTGCATCGCCAAAAGTGTCCTTTCATCTATCAGATTTCTTATTATCGCATTTCTTGGGGTAATGGGCAATCGGTTGTTAACAGCTAATTATTCTCTTGTTCCTGTTCTTTGATCTGAGTAATTTCTCTGAATAAATAGCTATTAATTTTTAAGATTTTATAAAGCTATTAAGTGTTTTTCATGAATTTCTTTTAAAGTCTAAAAATATTTTAAAAACCATTAGACAATTGCAAAATAATTGAGTATAATTTGGGATAGAATAACTCATCAGATTCTCTTGCCCCCGTATTTTTATCGAATCTTTAAGGTTGTCCTAAAAAATCGAGGACTACCTATATTGCTTCAACTTTTAAAATATTTAAATAGAGGTGTCCTAATGACAGTATCAACCACGCAAACTTCTCAAGTTTATGTCAACGTTATGGAGTTACTAGTTCAAGAAGAAATCGACAAGCAACTCAAGTTCTATCCGAGTAGCTTAAAAACGTATCTCAATCGGGTTGAGGTCGCGACTTATGCCCTCAATCGCCTGCCTCCCCTTTATGCATCAAGTCAGATTGGCAAAGAACAACAAATTCGTCTGGGCAAACAAAAATATAAAGAGCAAATTACAGCCGCAATCCGCCGCTCTCTAGCTGCAATAGAGCGAGATCCTCTCCGGCAATCAACCCCCATTATTTCTCAATCTGACATTCAGTATCAAGAAGCAAAGCTAGCTCTCAAAAGGTTGCAAAACTTTCTACACGAACATCAGTTTTTAGCCAACCATCAAGAACTTTCTTGGAATAACTTAACAGGGAATATTCAACGTGCTCTCAATAAAATGACTTGGAGGGAAGTTCCTCAACCGTCAGACCCTTCTCAATCCAATTGCCAAATTTATCATCCTCCTCAGTCCTCTCACTGGCAATAAAGTAGTAAACGAAAAAATATTACTGTAGGGGCGTACCTCTTATCAATGACCAATGATCAATAACCAATGATCAATTTCATAACTTTACATTGCTTCTTTAGCCATCGATTTTTTGAGCAACTCCAGCCCTTTTTTAACTCGCCGAGAGACAGTAACGACACTAATGCCCAACTGTTCTGCCGTTTCTCGCTGGGTTAAATCCTTGAGAAAAACAAATTCGAGAATGTTTCGCGTCCGGTCTTCTAATTGGGAGAGCGCTTGTTGCAGGCGCAAGCAATCTTCTTGGCTGAGTTGAAAACTCCGATAGTGAGGGTCAGCTACCAAATCGCCTAAGCAGGTTTGTCCGTCTTCATCTGTGCCGACACTGGCATCAAGACTAATCGGTTCTCGATTTTGAAAAGCTAGTTTAATTTCCTGCCACTCTTTGAAAGGAATTTCTAAAACCTGAGCAATTTCTGAGTCAGTCGGTTGGCGGTTAAAGCGTTCGCGATACGCTTGTTTGACATTCATTGCTTGTTGTCCAAGTTCTAGCCAGCGTCGAGGAATTCGCACCGAGTACCCTTTATCTCGCAAGTAATGCTGAATTTCTCCCCGGATGTAGGGAATGGCAAAAGAACTAAATGCGTAGCCCTTTTCGCTGGAAAACCTTTCAATGGCTCGAATGAAACCTAAGCAACCTACTTGAAGTAAATCTTCATACCCTTCGGAACACTGATTAGCCCAATGGTAAGCTTCTTTGCGTACTAAGCCAAAATTGAGTTCTAGAATTTGATTGCGAATTTGAGTCTTGCCGGTTAAGCGATAATCTCGAAATAAGCGCAGAGTTTCTAGTTTAAGATTGTCTTTGACTGGAATAGACATGGCTTGATCGCTTTATTATGTCGGTCTGAGGTAAGCAAGTGAGGAGGCGCGTTGCGCCCGATGTGACGGCAGAGTCAAGCTTTTACTGAATCAGTCAATTAGGCAGATAAAGCACTTTTGACTATCCTCAGCGTAAAAGGAGTAGCTAGGAAAAACAACAGAATTTTTACGGCGATTGTAGCGGACAGGCTCTGAAATGCCCTTAATTCTACGGAGTTAATAAGCTGGTTCGGGCATAACTATCTTGGAGAGTGATCGCGCTCTCAACTTTGTCCAAACTTGTCTATATATTAAAAATTGTTAAGTTAGAAAGTGAGGTCTAATTTTGACAGATCGAAGGTCGCTGCGATCGCTGGCGCGTCGATACGAGAGAGTGGTGAGTAACCTTGTTATAATATTCAAACGTCGATTGTTTTGCGTCAGCTTCCTGCTTTTCATCTAAACCGAATAAACCTTATACTACCTTTAAGTAGCAAGGATAGCATTGGCATAACAAGAACAACTTTCAGCCGGCCTGATCGTTATTTTGGCAGTTTATCTTATCGTCTCTTCTAAGGAGCTTAACGCGATAAAACAAATTGCCTTTCATTGTCTGAGGTATATCCATTGACTAGGCTAACTGACTCATGCACCTGCGATTTTCTCAAGACATTGAGTTTTTACTGAAGCGGCTGTCCGCTCATTCTCTAACCCTTCGAGAAATTCTCGCAGAAACCGCCGAACGTGGATTCTGCTTGACCATCAGCTTGCTGAGCTTACCGTTTCTGTTGCCCATGCCACCCGGACTGGCGGGGATCTTTGGGTCTGGATGCTTAATTTTGGCAGTACAAATGGCACTCGGACGGCGCGAGCCTTGGCTTCCCAGGCGGATAGCCCAATTCCAGTTTCCTCGCCGATTCAGCCAACAGTTGCTGCACTCTCTCAAACGGGTTACCCGTTCAGTAGAAACCTTCGTTCGCCCTCGCTGGCCTTTAATTGCCAAGCATCCTTGTGTCTGGAGAGGTAACGGATTGTGCATGGCATGGTTGGCAATTTTGCTGATGTTACCCATTCCTTTAACCAATCCCATCCCAACGGTAGGGATTTTGTTACTAGCGATCGCGACGTTAGAAGCCGATGGACTTTTGATGTGTATTGGCTACGGACTGACTGCGCTCGTTACCTTGCTATTTGCCTTAATTGGCTATGCGTTTTGGCAAGCTCCCCAGTGGCTGCCCAACTTTTTAAGATAATTGTTGCCTAAAGATCTACCTCCTATGACCTTTCCGACGACTTCTTCGCTGACGACTCATTCCCTGTCCGATCCCCAAACCGCTTGGCACGCACTTTCCGCCGAAAAAGCCTTAGAAATCCTTCAAAGTGACCCAGAGCAGGGACTCAATGAGGAACAAGTTAACCAGAGGCGGCTGACTTTTGGCTGGAACGAACTCAAGGAAACGGGCGGTCGCCATCCCCTCAAGATTTTGTGGGAGCAGTTTACTAACATCATGTTGGTGATGCTGATTGCAGTGGCAGTCGTGTCAGCCGTATTGGATTTACGCAAGGGCGTTTTTCCCAAAGATGCGATCGCGATTTCTGCCATTGTTATTTTGAATGGTATTTTGGGCTATTTACAAGAAAGTCGGGCCGAACAAGCATTAGCCGCCCTCAAACGCCTATCTTCTCCCAAGGTACGGGTCATTCGCAACGACACGCCGAAGGAAATTGCGGCCAAAGAATTAGTACCGGGAGATATCGCCCTGCTGGAAGCTGGCGTACAGATTGCCGCAGATGGCCGCCTCATCGAAGCGCAAAATCTGCAAATTCGAGAAGCCGCCTTGACGGGAGAAGCGGAAACCGCCAATAAACAAGCCGAAGTGGTATTGCCAGAAGATGCTTCCCTCGGCGATCGCCTCAATTTAGTCTTTCAAGGGACGGAGGTGGTTCAGGGACGAGCCAAAGTCGTGATTACAAAGACGGCGATGGAAACCGAAATCGGGCACATCGCCACTTTGATTCAGTCGGTTGAAAATGAACCCACACCGCTACAACAGCGAATGACCCAACTAGGCAACGTCTTGGTGAGTAGTTCGCTGGCTTTAGTGGCATTAGTGGTTATCGTTGGCGTTTTACGCACAGGCTGGGGCTATTTTGAGGAGTTATTGGAAGTTTCCTTAAGCATGGCAGTGGCGGTCGTGCCGGAGGGACTGCCTGCTGTGGTGACTGTCACGCTCGCCATTGGGACTCAGCGCATGGTGCGCCGCCACGCTCTGATTCGCAAGCTACCTGCTGTCGAAACGCTAGGGTCTGTCACGACCATTTGTTCTGACAAAACCGGAACGCTCACCCAAAACAAAATGGTGGTGCAGCGAATTCAAACCCACAGTCACCACCTGCAAGTCACAGGAGAAGGCTACGCGCCTATCGGTGAGTTCGTTGGTGAAGGCTCGGTTGATGTAGAAACCGACCCGGAAGTGCAAACCCTCCTGAGCGCCTGTGTGGTTTGTAATGATGCTATTTTAAAACAAAATCAAGAAAATTGGGAAATTTTGGGCGATCCGACTGAAGGAGCCTTACTGACGTTAGCTGGCAAAGCGGGACTTTATCATGAACAGCTTGCCGCCGGTATGCCTCGCGTCGCTGAAGTTCCTTTTTCCTCAGAACGCAAGCGGATGTCGGTCATTGTTGAGGGAACTCACCACAGCTTGCCCTTAGCGAAGTCGGAATGGATGGTGTTTACCAAAGGCTCGGCAGAACTCATCCTGGAAAGATGCCATTGCTATCTTCAGGAAAATACCCCTGTCCCTCTGAGCGACAGCTACCGCCAACAAGTCCTAGAAGCGAATAATACGATGGCCGCACAGGGCTTGCGGGTCTTGGGATTTGCTTACAAACCCTTCAGCGAGCTACCTGAAGCCGGACAAGCAGAAACGAGCGAGCAAAATTTGATTTGGCTGGGATTGGTGGCAATGCTCGATGCACCTCGCAAAGAGGTGAAAGGAGCCGTTTTGCGCTGTCGGGAAGCCGGTATTCGTCCGATTATGATCACAGGCGACCACCAACTGACCGCCCAAGCGATCGCCTCTGAGTTGGGAATTTCCCAACCAGGTGAGCGAATTCTCACCGGAAAAGACTTAGAAAAGCTAAATCCAGCCGATTTAGAAAGAGAAGTCTCGCAAGTCAGCGTCTACGCTCGCGTCTCTCCTGAACACAAACTTCGCATCGTTCGAGCACTGCAACGTCAAGGCCAATTTGTGGCGATGACTGGCGACGGCGTGAATGACGCACCCGCGCTTAAACAAGCCAACATTGGCATTGCGATGGGTATTACCGGAACCGATGTTAGCAAAGAAGCGAGTGACGTAGTCCTGCTTGACGACAATTTTGCTACTATCGTTGCTGCCACTGAAGAAGGTCGCGTAGTTTATGATAATATTCGCCGCTTTATCAAGTACATTTTGGGCAGCAATATCGGGGAAGTGCTGACGATTGCGGCAGCACCGCTCATTGGATTGGGAGGGGTTCCCCTCACGCCGTTACAGATTCTTTGGATGAACTTGGTCACGGATGGCTTGCCTGCTCTGGCGCTAGCGATGGAACCCGGCGAACCGAACGTGATGCAGCGACCTCCCTACAGCCCCCGCGAGAGTATTTTTTCGAGAGGTTTAGGGCTATATATGGTAAGAATTGGCGTTGTTTTTGCTATTTTGACAATTATCCTAATGGTATGGGCTTACCATCACACCCACCTTCCAGGCCCAGGCGATCGCGATCGCTGGAAGACAATGGTTTTTACTACCCTCTGCCTCGCTCAAATGGGCCATGCTTTAGCCGTTCGTTCCGATACTCGACTGACGATCCAACTCAATCCTTTCTCCAATCCCTATGTTTTAGCGGCAGTGACTTTTACAACCTTTTTACAATTACTCCTAATTTATGTTGCTCCTTTGCGGGACTTTTTTGGCACTCACTGGTTGAGCGCCACCGAACTTGCTATCTGCATCGGTTTTAGCCTACTGATGTTCGTTTGGATTGAACTCGAAAAGCTTTTTATTCGCTGGTATGCTAACCGTCAAAACACTTAGGATATTACCAAAGATCGCACTGGGCGCGATCGCGCAACAGATGATCGCACAAGACTAAGGCGACCATTGCCTCTACCATTGGTACTGCCCTCGGTAAAACGCAGGGATCGTGCCTACCTTTAGCTGCTAGGGTGGTTTCTTCGCCTGTTTGGGTGACGGTACGCTGTTCTTTGCCAATGGTGGCAGTGGGTTTAAAAGCGGCGCGGATAATGATGTTTTCTCCGTTGCTGATGCCGCCTTGGATGCCACCTGAACGATTCGTCACTGTGCGGAGGTTGCAGAGATCGTCGGTGTAAAATTCGTCATTGTGTTCGCTGCCGGTGAGTAGGGTTCCGGCAAATCCTGAACCAATTTCAAATCCTTTACTGGCGGGGAGAGACATAACACCTTTGGCTAAATCGGCTTCTAATTTGTCAAAAACGGGTTCTCCTAGTGCTTTAGGGACGTTTCTAACTACGCATTCAACAACCCCGCCGAGGGAATCTTTTTCTCGCCGAATTTGGTCGATGAGATCGATCATTTTTTGGGCGGCATCGGGATCGGGACAGCGAACGATATTGCTTTCAACCTGTTCAAGCGTGACAGTATCGGGATCGACAATACCTTCTAAATCTTTAATGCGCTTGACGTAACCGACGATTTCGGTGCCTGCTACTTGTTTGAGGATTTTTTTAGCGATCGCACCGGCGGCTACTCGTCCGATAGTTTCTCTGGCGGAGGAACGTCCACCCCCTTGCCAGTTGCGGATGCCGTACTTCGCTTCATAGGTGGCATCGGCGTGAGAAGGGCGGAATTTGAAAGACATTTCGTCGTAATCTTGCGATCGCGCATCTTGATTGCGGACGAGGATGGCGATAGGGGTTCCCAAGGTTTTACCGTCGAAAACCCCCGAAATAATCTCACAGGTGTCGCTTTCGCGGCGTGGGGTGGTAATTTTGCTCTGTCCGGGTCGGCGGCGGTCTAAATCGGCTTGAATATCAGCTTCAGAGAGTTCTAGACGAGGGGGACAGCCATCGATAACCGCGCCAACGCCGCCGCCATGAGATTCGCCAAAGGTGGTCACGCGAAAAAGATGCCCAAAGGTATTGCCCATAAGTGTGTGGTGTGGATGCTGAGGGATTCCCTATTGTATCCCGCGCCGTTGTTAGGAGTGATATACAGACAGTTTCTGGATATTCACCTTCATTAAGGGTATATCTGGAAAGTGTCCATATAATAAATAGTTAGGTGATTTTAGGTTATTTGTTGGGACAGTATATCAAGGTTCTAATGTAGTACGGCGTAATCCGCTCGAAATTATAAGTGGAGGTACTGGTATACTGATCTGACCAATTAATTCTTCAGGAATGTGTAGCCGTGTTCAGTTTAACGAATGTTTCTCATATTGCGATCAAGGCAAAAAGCAATGGTCTAGAGGAAATCAACAATTGGGATAGTTGGCTACAACAACACTTTCAAAATGAGTTTATCGTTCAACCTTCACTCACTCGACTCTTAGTCAGTTTTCAAGCTAATAAGACTAGACCGATTTACCGTTGGTATAAGTATAAAGAAGCATTTTCTGCATCCCTCGTTGAATATTTATTTCAAAAGTATGAAGTTGAAGGTAAGATTCTAGACCCATTTGCTGGCAGTGGAACTGCATTATTTGCTACTAGTGAAGTTGGCATTGATGCTGATGGCATTGAATTATTGCCGATTGGTCACCAGATAATTGATACTAAAAGGCTTTTAGATTCTGAGTTCACCCCTGAAGATTTCCAAAGACTCAAAGTTTGGTCGGAATTGCATATTTGGAAACAGTTTGAAGGTAAAACTCTCCTGCCGGAGTTAAGAATTACAAAGGGTGCTTACTCCCAAGCCACTAAAACTGAAGTTGAGCAATATCTTGAAGCTTGTCAACATGAAAATAACAAAGTTCAGACTGTTTTAACTCTCGCTCTATTGTGTGTTCTGGAATCTATCAGTTACACACGCAAGGATGGTCAATATCTTAGATGGGATTATCGTTCAGGTCGTGGTCAGAGCAAGAAGCCTTTCAATAAAGGTGTGATTCTAGAATTCAGTGACGCTATAACCAGTAAAGTCGGTCAAATTATTAATGATTTAGCACCTCTAAAACAACAAGTTGAGCTTTTTTCAGCCAAAAAATCTCAAGGTCAGATTCATCTTTATAAAGGATCTTGTCTTGAGGTTATGCCAACCTTATCTGATGCTAGCTATGACGCAATTATCACATCTCCACCCTATTGCAATCGATACGACTATACTCGCACCTATGCACTAGAACTAGCTATACTTGGTATTCCTGAGAAGGAGTTAATTAAGCTGCGTCAGGAAATGCTGAGTTGCACAGTTGAAAATCGCCCCAAAGACTTATTGACCATCAATCCAACTTGGGAAGCAGCCTTAGCTACTGCTGATTCACAGAATCTGCTGCAAGCTATTTTGCAATATCTGGATAACCAAAAAGCGCAGGGTATACTAAATAACAACGGCATACCAAGGATGGTTAGAGGATATTTTTATGAAATGGCTTGTGTGATACAAGAATGTTCTCGCGTTCTTAAACCAGGAGCACTGTTATTTATGGTTAATGATAATGTTCGCTATGCAGGTGCAAGTATTTCAGTAGATATGATTCTCTCTAATTTCGCTGAGCAGCTAGGATTTGTGGTTGAAAATATCCTTGTTTTACCAAAAGGTAAAGGCAATAGTAGCCAGCAAATGGGAAATCATGGACGCGACCCATTACGGAAATGCGTTTATGTATGGAAAAAGCAATAACTCAAACTTTTATGTGCTCTTATCGTAGCCATATTCAATCCAGTAAAGAACCGACGTGCCACACCTTACATCGCAGAAGCAAGAGCACTTCAAGCAGCTGTGGCTCAAGCTAGTAGTCCTTCTAACTTGTTAGAGATTCAGGGAATCGAGATGGGACTTTTAACTGCGGCGGGATTATCTGACAAATCTCTCGCACATCTGATGCCAGAAGATAAGGTTGAAGCAATAAATGGTCTAATCAAAAATTTTCTTGAACCAGCAGGTACAAACTTTGTAGAAGAGTTAGTCTTTAGGTTTTTGCTGACTCGTGGTGACACACTTGGAGGGTCAATGCGAAATGTCGGAGGCGCGCTAGCTCAGAGAAAACTAACTCGTGCGATTCTCTCCACTCTCACGATTGCTGATAAAAGATACTACTGGCAACACTCAAAAACTAAAAAGTGGATAGCCATGACAAATAATGACTCCGAAATTGAGTTGTTTTTGCGTGGAATAAGCTGGGAGAACGAAACTGGTAATCGTACACTGATCTATAACTTGACTGTTCCACTAGTAAAGAGCAACGTAGATATGTGTCTGTTTAACCTTGCTCCAGCAGAGTTAGTAGCAAACAAATCCAGTTCGATTGAACCAGCCGTGGTTGCGCCGTATGTCATTGCGCTTGGTGAACTTAAAGGGGGAATAGACCCCGCAGGTGCGGACGAGCATTGGAAAACTGCACAAGCGGCACTAAACCGTATTCGTGAAGCATTTGCTAGAGTTGATCACTCACCACTTACTTTCTTCGTAGGATCAGCGATCGCGAGAAGAATGGCGGGTGAAATCTGGAATCAATTAGAAAATGGAACTCTCACTAACGCTGCTAATTTAAACGAAGAAAACCAAGTCGCATCTATTTCTCGTTGGTTGTGCAATCTGTGAAAATATACAGCCACCTAACAACGCGATGGAGCCGATCATACAACAGTTATCTGCTTCGTTTCAGTGTTATCTGCCGCCGCTCTCTTTTGCCGTTTAAAGTTCCTTTTTAGACTTTCTTGATAAATATTCTCTAAGATTTAGGTTTAAAAGTCGAAGCAACTTGTAACTCTTTCAACTGTTTTGCATCAACAGTTGAAGGTGCATCGGTTAGCAAACAGCTAGCTTGTTGCGTTTTCGGAAAAGCAATGACATCCCGAATAGAATCTTCGCCGGCTAACAGCATGACCAAGCGATCTAACCCATAAGCAATACCGCCGTGCGGCGGTGTGCCATATTCAAATGCTTCTAATAAAAAGCCAAATTTTTGATAAGCTTCTTCCATTGAAAGTCCAATTGTCGCAAAGACTTTTTCTTGAATGTCTCGCTGGTAAATTCGTAGACTACCGCCGCCAACTTCTACGCCATTAAACACTAAATCGTAAGCTTGCGCTCTGGCGTGTTCTAAATCGGCTAAATCGTTGGGGTGTGGAGCCGTAAATGGGTGATGTAACGCTTCTAATCGCTTTTCATCGGCATTCCATTCAAACATCGGGAAATCCGTTATCCAAAGTAACTCAATTTTATCAGGATCGATCAGTCCTAATTGCTCACCAACAACTAATCGCAGGCGAGACAAATATTTATTAACTGTCTCAACCTCTCCTGCACCAAAAAGAAGCAGATGTCCTGGTTTTGCCCCCGTTTTCTCTAGCAATAATTGGGTTTGTTCGACACTTAAATTGTCTTTAATGGCACCGATAGTATCAATTTCATTGCCTTCCCGCACACGAATATAAGCAATTCCTTTTGCCCCTGCTTCAGTTGCTTCAGTATATAAATCACCACCGGGTTTGATGCGAACGTTAGAAATTATTTCATTGCCGTTAGGAATGGGCAAAACTTTAACCGTTCCCCCACTGTTTATCGCACCGGAAAATACTTTAAATCCTGAATCTTTAACAATTTCTGACACATCGACTAATTCTAGTCCAAAGCGAGTGTCGGGGCGATCATTGCCATATTTAGCCATCGATTCAGCATAAGTCAAGCGAGGAAAAGGACGCGGCAGCTCGATATTTTTGATGGTCTTAAAAATGTGGCAGACTAACCCTTCATTGAGGTCTAAAATTTCCTCAAGAGATAGGAAACTCATTTCCATGTCTAATTGGGTAAATTCGGGTTGTCTGTCGGCACGTAAATCTTCATCGCGGAAACAGCGTGCAATTTGATAGTAGCGATCGCATCCCGCTACCATCAACAGTTGTTTAAATAACTGGGGAGACTGGGGTAAAGCATACCACTGTCCGGGATTGACCCGCGAGGGAACTAAATAATCTCTGGCTCCTTCTGGGGTAGAACGGGTGAGAATCGGGGTTTCTACTTCTAGGAAGTGCTGTTCATCTTCGAGATAACGGCGGATGGTTTTGACGACTGCGTGACGCAATTGTAAGTTTTTGGCAAGGCGATCGCGCCGTAAGTCGAGATAACGATACTTTAAGCGGATTTCCTCTCGCACAGCGTCTGCATCAGCCAGTAAGAAAGGCAATTGCTTATTAACCGCATTGAGCAGTTCAATCGTATCGGCATAAATCTCAACTTCGCCAGTAGGAAGTTTGGGATTGAGAGAGTCTTTAGGACGCTGGCAGACTCGACCGACAATTTTCACGACATATTCGTTGCGTAATGCTGCTGCTGTCGGGTAGGAGTCGGGTGTCCGTTGCGGATCGCTGACAATTTGCACGATGCCAGTGCGATCGCGTAAGTCGATGAAGATAACGCCGCCATGATCCCGACGGCGATCAACCCATCCAAAAATAGTAACCGTTTTATGAATATCGCTGGCTCGCAGTTGACCGCAATAGTGACTTCGCATAAAAATAATTATACTTTTTATCGTAATACAGATTGTAGCATTAAAAGCGTCGCCCAATTTAGACGCATTGCCCATTATCATGCATTTTGTCCGTTGGTGACAGACGAGGCAATAGGCAATAGGCAATAGAAAATAAAATTAAGGAACCTGTAGCCGATAGGATTGCAGTTTTCCTAACGGACTCTGCACTTGTATGCTAACGCTAAAACGGTAAGGGAAAGGCACTGAAGCCCGGAATTTGCCATCAATCCCCGGTTCAACTGCTTGTTCGTTAATCCAGACCAAATTCGTCGGTGCTACCTGTCCACTCACCACTAAGGTTCCGAGACTCGTCCGCCACAATCTGACTCGTTGCAGCCTGACTTCATCGGTATAGGGAAAGGGGGGTGTCGGTGGCTGTCCGGGGATGATAATCGAGGCAAATCCAGGCTCTATCTGGACGGTTTCTCCCTGAGCGCTGGCTTCTACCAAACCCGTCAGCGTTGCGATAGCCGTTTTTCCAGTTTCAGTCACACTCAGTCCAAATTCGGTGCCGCGCACGCCTGCAACCCCAGCAGGGGTTTCAATTTCTAGGCGGGAGTCAGGATTGTTAAACGGTCGAAGTCTCAATCTTGCCTGTCCTTTAAGGACAGAAAGAACGCTAATGCGTCCGCCATTGGTAAGAACTTGCAAGCGTTGAACGCGCAAGTCGGTATTTTGAGAGACGCTTACTGTGCCAATTTCACTATCGAGTCGCAAGCTACTAGAGGAGCGATTGCCCGTTTGAATGCCCTCGCCGACAACTTGCAAGCGATCACCGACTTGAGCAGGTCGAGAAGGCTGTGTGGATGGCTGATAGTTAACGCTACCCTGCATCCGCCATACTTCCAACCACCGTTTGATTTCAACGGATAAGGAAGGTTGAGCCGCAACCCGACAAGGGAGCAGGACTGAAACGCAAGCTAACAGCCCAATTGAGAAGAAGACACCGGGAAAACTCCTGGCTTTGGGCAAGGGATTTACACTAGGAATCTTTTGCTTCTTCTCCACTTGAGTTAGTTAAATTACATGAATAAATTAAGCGGAAAATGTCCGTAGGTTCCGACTATATTATCATTTTCTGATTGACAAGCAATGAGAACGCCTCGATAGTCTCCGGTGTAATTATCTAGATAGTAAGACATTTTTTGCGTGTTGAACTTAAGATAAACTGAGCCGCGATCGGGTTCGTTTAGGAAAGGCTCAAGTTCGTAGTGATAGCCTAATGCTTGAAGGTAACTTGATAGTGCCGTCAATGCTTCTTCAAGGGTATCTGCACAAATGCCTAGATTTTCATACTCGCTAAGACTTGTAACCAGCTTAATCGCTTGGCGCAATTGTTCTTTTTCTTGGATTGATTCAACGATTTTAGTTTGAACGCAGCTATACTGATTGAGAAGTTTGATCGCTTCTTCCAGGGTTAAATTGATCTCAGATGGTGCAGCCATAATCATCCAAAAGCACAGCAATATAATACTATGATAAGCCGCAAATGGGAAAATCTACTCAAAGAACTCAGTCATAAATTGATCGAGGAACGCACAGAGTATCGTTTAAGATAGCATTAGGATTGTCATTACATGAAGTTCACGCTTGAGATTACTGAAGAAGCGATTAAAGACTTAGAGTATTTTGACAAAGCCGCACAGGTCACGATTCTTGATATGATCGAGGAACAACTTGTCAATCAACCTTTACTAGAAACGAGGAACCGTAAGCCCCTTCGACCCGATTCTCAGTTTCAGTGGGAGTTAAGAATTGGGAATTATCGCGTCTTTTACACTGTGGATGAAGAAACCTCAGTAGTTAGCGTGGTTTCAGTAGGATATAAAGAGCGAAACAAACTGTACGTCCGAGATCAGGAGGTCAATCTGTGAAAACTATCGAACTCGCGGAGTCTACGCTAACTATAGTCGAACTGATTGAGTTGGCAGAACAAGATACACTAATTCTACGAAAGCCGGATGGCACAGAGTTTGTGCTATCTGCTGTAGATGACTTTTCGGCTGAGGTTGAGGCACTCAAGCAGAATCAGGAGTTCATGGAATTTTTAGCACATCGATCGCGATCAAATAAACGAGTATCATTGGAGGAAGCCCGAAAAAGACTAGGTATTTCAGGAGATAGCCTAAAGTAACTTTCCAATTACCTCCTCACCGAGGACTCTCTTAGAGTTGCTTACGAACAAGGTTTATAGTAAAGAGAAGATTGATATAGAACTGATTCTTGATGAGTTTCTAACACGCAATCAGAGCGAGGATAAGCAACACAGATAATCGTATAACCTGCCGCGATTTCAGCAGGTTTAAGGAATTTTTGTTCGCTTTGATCGACTTTTCCAGTCATGATTTTTGCCACACAAGCTGAACATTCTCCTTGCAGACATCCCGCAGGCAAACGAATTCCCGCCTCATCTGCCTTGTCTAGAATATACTGGTCTTCAGGCACTTCAATGATGCGATCAAGGTTGATTCGCGGGTTTATGAGTCGCACAGAGTAAACAGCCATTGACACTTCACTACATCAGTCTCGGCCATGTTACACGAAATTTGGTTTAATTATCCCTTTTTAATTTAATGTTAAAGAAATAAGTGAAGCAAAAAGCAGCTTATGGCACTTTCCGCCTTTTTACAGGGAATGTTAGGCGCATCTAGTTTGGCAATTGGTGCGTCAGTGGGGGTGTTTTTAAAGCCGAATCGAGGGGTATCGGCGGCGATCATGGCGTTTGGCAGTGGAACGTTAATTGCTGCGATCGCCTTTGAAATCGCCAGCAAAGTTTATCAAGAAACGGGTTTTTTGCCTCTGGTAGTGGGATTTAGCTTAGGAGGGCTGTTATTTACCACTCTAAGTGAGTTTATTGACAAAAAAGGGGGATTTCTTCGCAATCCTGCTTCTAGCCGTCGTTATTTATTGGAACACCGCCAAGAAGGAGATTTTAACGTCTTGCAACGTCTGGCGACTGTTGAGGTAATGCAGCATCTTCCAGAACCCGAAAAAGAAGCGATCGCTTCTCTGGTGACTCCCCTCTGCTTGCGGGCCGGAGAGGTTATCTGTCGAGAAGGGGAACCCGGAGACTATTTTTACATGATTGCCGAAGGAGAAGCCGATATTTTCAAAGGAGTCAAACACTTGACCACGCTGGGGCCAGGAGAAATTTTTGGCGAGATGTCCTTGCTGACAGGCGAACCCCGTTCAGCAACCGTCGTGGCCCGAACGCCGATGGAACTCTATCAACTAACCGAAGAAAATTTTAGCAGAGTCTTAGCGCGATCGCCTCATCTTGCCTCGGCCTTGAGTCGTACCCTAGCGCGTCGGTTGCGCCTGTCGGTAGAATCACAAGTTGCTGCCCAAAGCAACCTAGAACGCTGGCAGCGTCAAGTGATGGAATCGGTAGACCTCAATCGCCTGATCCTCGAAGATCCTGCCACCCTGGAAGGACTCGTCAAGCGCTCAACTCCCGTTGCTATTTTAGTAGGCACGTTGTTAGACAACATTCCTGAAGCGATGGTAATCGGCATGAATGCGGGAACGAATAAGTTGGGATGGTCGTTTTTGCTGGCGGTCTTCATTTCTAACTTTCCTGAGGCCCTCTCTAGTGCGTCGGGGATGAAACAGGCCGGAACCCCCAAGCATCAGATTTTAACGCTGTGGTACGGCGTTGTGCTGCTCAGTGGCGCGATCGCAGTGATCGGTTTCCTGCTACAAGAGAGTGCCTCCCTTCAGGTTGTTGGCACGGCACAGGCGATCGCGGGAGGCGCTATCTTGGCCATGCTGGCGAGTACCATGATGCCAGAAGCATATGAATTAGGCGGCAGTTCAGTCTCTTACTCGACTATTGCCGGGTTTTTGTTAGGTTTCTTAATTGCCACAGCAGGAAGCTAATATTAGTGAATAGTTAATAGTTATTAGCCTGCGCTTGTACTCACCCGAACCATCTGCTATAACTCGTCAATTGTCACCAAGCCACCCTCTGTAAACTGAACGACAAGTTCATGAGCGTCTAGTAAAGCAGTTCCAACCAAAGGTCGCCGCCCTGTAGCAAATACACGAGACTCCCGCTCTTCGCCGTTCCAGAGAATAATTGCTTTATGCACTGGCAGCAAGACCTCGCTATTGTCTGCTAAATTCACGGGCAAATCGTATCTGAAAGGAAGACCAAGTAGAGCAACCGCCTCCGGGGGCAAGCAAAGCTGATCAGTAAATCCTGTATCTACCACAAACTCAATTGGAACGTCTGAGCGATTTGGAAGGCGAAATGCCACTGTAACGATCGCGTGTCCATCAACCACAATACCTGAAATCACTTGACACACGCTCCATTACGCCACCAAAAGATGCAGCAACGTTATACCCGATACGTATACCAAAAAGTCGGGCATTTGGATGTTTCTCACTCAAATAATCAGCAGCGTGCAAGCCATTTTCATCAACTTTATAGTCGCCTGTCTCAATGTCAATGATGACCATCTTACCGATGTTTTCTTCTACCTCAACTTTTTGGCGGATACTGCTTTCGTATAGTTGCTTTGCTCGTCGCGCAACCTCTTCACGGCTTAACAAAATTGCTTGCATAAACTTTCCCCTCATTAGTGCGCGGCTTTTCAAGGACTTTTCCCATCATATCCTACTGGACAAACGAGGTAAAAAATCCTCAAAAACTGGTCTGACGTAACCAACCCCTAGACCGAATCACCACCAGCCCATTTATCATCAACAAAAATATGACAGAGGATTCTTGTACCGAATGAACCTTGACGGAATTTTGCTGTAACGACGTGCGCTGATCCTTCGGCATCTTTAATTTGTCCTCTAAGTTCACTGGTAAAACCTAGACCAAGTCGCTCATCACAGCGCACACCATCAATGTACAACTTCTCCCCGTCAAACCATCGATTTTCAGCAAGGATCTCATGACCATTTCAACTCACCTTCCAAGTCTTGACCATGATTTTTTGAACTCCTTAGCACTATTTGAGAGCATTACACCACGATAAATTACCCTACAGTCAACATAAAGATTAACAGTCTCTTAAAATCATAGTACCCATTACCCATTACCTGAAAGAACTTCTTTGGCGGCAGCTAACGTGCGATCAATGTCTTCTTCTGTGTGTGCTAGCGAGGTAAAACCGGCTTCAAACTGAGAAGGCGCGAGATAGATTCCTCTTACCAACATTCCGTGATGGAAGCGACCAAACTTAGCTAAATCTGACTGTTTTGCATCTTCGTAGTTGTGGACGGGGCCGGAGGTAAAAAACAGCCCGAACATACCGCTAATTTGTCCGCCGCAGGCAGCGTGACCTGTTTCCTGGGCAATCTTGAGCAAACCTTCACTTAATCGCTTAGTAATTCGCTCTAAATAGTCATAGGTTCCTGGTTTTTGCAGCAATTCCAGGGTTTTGATGCCTGCTGTCATCGCTAGCGGGTTGCCAGAGAGGGTTCCTGCTTGGTACATGGGGCCTGACGGAGCCACCATGGCCATGATATCTCTCCGTCCGCCATAAGCACCGACGGGCAAACCACCGCCAATCACTTTGCCTAATGTTGTCAGATCGGGTGTCACCCCAAACTTGGACTGCGCCCCACCATAGGCAATGCGAAATCCGGTCATCACTTCATCGAAAATGAGTAATGCACCATATTCTTTGGTTAGTTCGCGTAAACCTTCCAAAAATCCGGCATCTGGCGCAATAAATCCAGCATTACCAACGACAGGTTCTAAAATCACCCCGGCAATCTCATCGGGATTTTCGGCAAAAAGGGCTTTGACCGCTTCTAAGTCATTGTAGGGGGCCGTTAAGGTGTTACTGGTGGTGGTTTTTGGGACACCTGGAGAGTCGGGCAATCCTAGCGTCGCTACTCCCGATCCTGCCTTAACTAAAAACATATCGGCGTGGCCGTGATAGCATCCTTCAAACTTGATGATTTTTTCGCGTCCTGTAAACGCCCGCATCAAGCGCAACACGGACATACAAGCTTCTGTACCTGAATTGACAAAGCGCACCATTTCGATACTAGGAACGGCATCAATCACCATTTCAGCGAGGATATTTTCTTGACGACATGGGGCCCCGAAACTGGTTCCTTTGTCTAGGGCCTCGTGGAGGGCTGCGATCACGTTAGGATGGGCGTGGCCGCAAATGGCCGGGCCCCAAGTTCCTACGTAGTCAATGTATTGGTTGCCGTCTACGTCCCAAATATAAGCCCCTTTGACGCGATCAAAAACGATAGGCTGTCCGCCAACGGATTTGAAGGCACGTACTGGCGAACTGACTCCACCGGGCATTAATTTTTGGGCGGCGGCGAAAATTTCTTCTGATTTTGGGGTGGCAAAAGATGTGGTGCTAAACAAGTTGCAATCTCCTTTCAATGGTCAGTTCTAACGGTGTTATTGTGTCCCAAGCTTAGATGTAGTGGCTTGCCTAATTGATTATTATCCGTTGATCGGGGACAAATGGATACAGTGGCGCTGAGGCAAGTTAAGCGGGGATATGTTCACCCATAAAAAAGTTAAAAGCTATTGAGTATGATAGAGACGATAACTTGTAGACGAAGTGAGAAAACTCATGCATCATCCAGGTAGGGGCGAATGGCGATCGCCCAAATGTAACAATGGCGAACATTTTACCTCATGATGTCGGAAGAGCCACAAATGTTTAGGATTTCTGGGTTATGGCTAATGAAGATCATTTGAGCATTTTAAAGCAAGGTGTTGAGGTTTGGAATCAGTGGAGAGAAGAAAACCCTGAGATAATACCTGATCTTAGTCATAATGACGCACTCACTTTTGAAAAGCTAGAAGAAATAAACGATAGCTTCAAAAAACAAGATTTAAGTTATATTAATTTTACGCAAACAAACCTGAAACGAGTTAATTTAAACGAAGTAAATTTTTATGGAGCAAACTTCTGTAACGCAAATCTTTGTGAAGTAAATTTAAATTACACGAATCTCGCTAAAGCAAATCTTAGCATGGCTTATTTGAAAGATACTGACCTTACTACAACAGTTCTTAAAGGAGCTATTCTTACTAAACTTGATCTTAGTGGACGTGATTTGAGTGGGCAAGATTTTAGTCAAGTTAATCTAAGCGATACAAATCTCAGTAGAATTCAAGCATTAGAAACGAATTTTGAAAGAGCAACTCTAACGGGAGCTTGTATTGAAGATTGGCATATTAACAGTCAAACTAATCTCAACAATATTATTTGTGACTATATCTATTTAAAAGCTAATCAGCAAGAACGCCGTCCTCTAGATCCCAATAAAAGCTTTGCTCCAAGGGAATTTACCAAACTCTTTCAAAAGACGTTAGAAACAGTTGATTTCATTTTTCGTGAGGGGGTAGACTGGACAGCATTTGCTTATTCTTTCCAAAAAACACAAGTTCTCAATGAAGATACACCTCTAACAGTTCAGAGTATCGAAAATAAAGGAGATGGTGTTTTCGTTATTCGAGTCAGTGTTCCTCTCAATACAGATAAACAGAAAATTGAAGGTACTTTCAGGCAAGGATATGAATTTGCTCACACAGCCTTAGAAGGTCAATATCGAGCTAGAATTGAAGATAAGGATCAAGAAATTAATCGATTATTTTCTTTACTCGCTCATACTCAAGGAAAACTAGGAGAAGTTCCAAAGCTTATGACAGAACAACCTAAATATGATATGCGCGGTTCTAATTTTCAAGGAGGTTTTGCTGAAACTAATTATGGCAAAATGGTAGAAAATCAGCATAATTACACTGAAGAAAAACAAAGTCTTGCTGAAGCTGCCGCAGAAATCCAGAAACTATTAAAACAGCTAGCAGAAACTAACCCAACAGCTACTAATGCAGACAAGCAAGCTTTTGTATCTGCTGGTTTATCTACGACTCGCAAAAAACGCCTCATTAGTGCAATAAAAGAAGGCGGTAAAACAGCTTTACAAGAATTTCTCGATAATCCCTATCTTAATACTGCTATGGCAATAATTGAAGGATGGAAAAACTCTGAGAGTTAATTTACTTTCTTTGATAAATAGTCAATTAAAAATGAGTACCATCTTCCTCGAAATTCCCGAAGAAATCCTAATCAGCTTAAAAGAAACCTCAGAAACCTTATCTAGAGAAATGCGAATATTGGCGGCTGTTAAACTCTTTGAAATGGGCAAGTTATCATCAGGACGTGCTGCTCAATTAGCCGGAATGTCACGGGTAGAATTTTTGATAATTTTAGGACGCTATAAAGTGTCTCCTTTTGCCTTAACTTCTGAACAATTAGAACAAGACGTTAATAATGCCTAACCTTTTAGTCATTGTCAATACTTTTCCTCACCCGACTACAGCTTAGTTCATAACTCTTTCTTAAACAATGCTAGATACAGTTGAATATTGATTTATCAACAGACAGTCTGTGCTGGCTAGATTTTTTGCGTTTTATTGACTTTATCTACGATCTCAAGGCATTGGTGGGCGATGCCCACCCTACTAGTGCGTCTAGGCTAAAACGTTGGGTAAATGTAGGTTGGGTTGAACGATAGTGAAACCCAACACCCTTAGAGCGATTAAGTTGGGTCTCGTGACCTCGACCCAACCTACAATTTAGGACTAGACGCGCTACTACAATAATCTAAATTTCTTGCATTTTATTGGCTTTATCTATGACTATCAAACGACGTAATTTTCTCTTATTTTTGGGTATTAGTGCAGGAACAACGGTTTTTAGCGCATCAGCGAAGAAATTCTTTCTGCCATTTTCTCAATCTTCCGTTGCGGCAGCGCCTGGAAATCCTTCAGCATCCTTAAATTTTAAACCTGTTAAAATCCCCATTCCTTTAGAAATTGATCATCTCTCCAGCGAACAGCAAAAATCACTTTACAGTACCTATGAAGTCGTTGACGATCTGGTTTTGCCAGAAGGGTTTACTTATGATGTTATTGCTGCTTGGGGCGATAAAGTCGGTGATTCTCGCTTTGGTTACAATAATGACTATCTTTCCCTGATTGAAACGGCTTCTAATGAAGGGTTATTAACCATTAATTTTGAATACATTAGTGGCAAAACATGGATGCAAACCTTTGATAAGGTGATTGGTCAGTCTTTGCCGTTTGATGAGGTGAAACAAGCGATCGCAGCCAATGACGGCAAAATTGATGCTTTTTCCCTCCCTGACGGCGACCCTCTCAAAGCCAAAATCAAAGAAATTTGCCAAGAAGGTTTAATCGATCTCGGCATCGGGGTAATTTCTATCCGCCGCAATAACAGAGGAGAATGGAAGCGCACTTATTCTCAGGCAGATCGCCGAATTACTGGCATTTCCGGCTTAAATGACGGGAGATATCTAGGCGCGTCGGGGCCTGCCGTGATAGTCTTTGAAAAAGCGCAAAAATTAGGCTACGATGACGTATTGGGTCGCAAAATTATCGGAACCTTTCAAAATTGCGCTGGTGGAACGACTCCTTGGGGAACCGTTTTTAGTGCAGAAGAAAATTTCCAAGAGCAAGTTCCTGAACCTGTCATGGCGGATGGTTCTTCTCTATCTCCTGCCGAGACACCTTTCTTCCTGACTGACAAAACGGTAGACGGACGAGGCAATGTTTTTGGACTAGCAGGCAATAAATACGGTTGGATGGTAGAAATTGACCCCACCAACCCCGACGATTATGGCACTAAGCACACTTGGTTGGGGCGCTACCGCCACGAAGCTGTCGCTTTTCGGGCAGTAGAAGGCAAGCAACTGGCAGTGTATTCCGGTTGTGATCGCAGAGGCGGACACCTCTATAAATTCGTCTCAGAAAAAAAGATTAAAAGTTTACAAAATAAAGCAAATTCCCGTTTAATAGAAAAGGGAATGCTCTATGGAGCAGTTTTTAACACCGATGGCACTGGAAGCTGGGTTCCTCTCAATCCCGATACCCCTGTCAATCCCGTCCTACCTAGTCAGGTTGCCGGATCGCTGGTTCCTCTCCCCAACCCAAACCGCAGCGAAGGCGGCATTCAAAACTACACCAATGATGCTGAGGTAATTCCTTTCCAACAGCAATTTAAGACACTAAGCGACCTTTATACGGGGAATTCTTCAGAAAAACAAGGGAGCATTCTTATTGACGCACATTACGCCGCCAATGCTGCTGGAATTACCTGTACAGCCCGCCCAGAAGATACCGAAGTCGCTACCGATGGTACTTTGCACATCACTTTTACCTCTGGAACACCCGACAAAGAAGACGGAGGGCCAGATCAGCGCATTTTCCGAGGGCCCCAAGGCGAAGTGCCCTACGAATTTGGCTGGATAATGCGCTTAAAAGAGGATAATGACGATCCAGCATCGATTTCCTTTCGCTGGGAGCTTTTTGCTACTGGTGGCGAACCCGCAGCAGGGGGATTGGGGTTTGCCAATCCTGACAATCTAGAATTTGATCGCGCTGGCAACCTCTGGATGGTGACGGATATGTCTACCAGCAGCCAGAATAAAGCGTTACCCAGCCGTCTCAAAGAAGGCAAACCCGTCAGTCAAAAGGAATTACTGGGAGTGTTTGGCAGCAATTCTACCTGGTTTATACCGACTTCCGGTTCAGAAGCAGGCAATGCCTATCCGTTTGCGATCGGCCCCGTAGAGGTGGAAATGACGGGGCCTTGGTTTACCCGCGACCAACAAACGCTATTTTTCTCTATTCAACATCCTGGAGAAGAAGGCGGAATTCGACAAGATATGAAGGATAAAGCCAGTGATTTTGCTCTAAAAACGACGACAGGCGAAGATTTCATGCAAAAACGCACGTTTCCAGTCGGATCTAACTGGCCTGGCAAACAACCTAACGATCCGCCGCGTCCGGCAGTCGTTGCCATTCGGCGCGTCAACGGTGAGCAAATTCCATAAAAAAGCAGTGTTACCCAAGAAGTAGGGTATTATGTCCCTACTTCTTATTAAATAAACAGCGATCGCTTAAGAAAAGAATAGACTTCTTGCAAAAGTAAAAAAACAATCATTTTTGCGACTTTAATCGTAAAAACTTCCCCCTTTTGCCTCTTGCCTGACTTCTGCAAGAAGTCTTATATACCAGAAAAAAACAAAGGTTGAGGAAAACCTATCTCCTCAACCCTATCATGCTCCTTAAAAGCGGCGAAATTAAGCGGCTTCTAAAGCATCAGCAATGGTTTTATTGTAAATAATCCGACCCGGAGTCGTGCGGATATATTGACAAAGAAACTCGCCATCGGCAGTTTCACGATGCTTGCGTTCGCGGGAATATTTCATGACGCTGCCATCTTCTAAGGTTTCTTGTTTTAGAATCTCCGTGTCGGGGTTTTCGGAGACG
>JBGTNM010000233.1:0-2438 GCA_041743025.1 Microcystaceae cyanobacterium | reverse complement strand
GAAGCCCGGCTACGGCCAGCAGTTGTACGAACAGTTGCAAACTAGCGGCAACCGGGCGGCCCTGATCGCCATCCCCTGGGCCGAGCATTCCTTTGATGCCGTATTTCGCGGCCCCAGCAACCAAATTGCCCTGTACTATACCGAGCGGTTTTTGGCCTGGGCACTGCGGCCCAATTCTTAGCCGTTCAGCGCCAACCCGTTTCTTCTCGGGACGTAAGGCAGTAGCCTGAAGGTAGCGGGTTCAACAGAGGCAGATGGGCACACTGGCGTCGATGCGGCCAATCCGATGGGTCTTAGTTGGCATTCTTTGTCTGTCGCTGCTGGGGTGTGGGCTAATCAACCCCAGGCCACCGAGGGCGGTGGTTGAAGGTGCGATCGCCCAAAAACTTTCTCAGACTCAGGCCGTTCTACATCGCCAATTAAGCTCCTCCGATGCCCAAGCCAACACCCTTCAAGTTAGTCATATCCGCATTACCGATCACCGTCCCCTAGCCCTTGCTGGCCAATCAGCTGTGGAAGTCTCGGGCACTTACCAGCTTCAGGGCGCTGGCCTATCCAAGGCGCAGCAACGACAAACTAGACCCTTTGATATTTACCTCCATCGAGAAAACGCTGAAACGGAATGGATTCTAGTAGATCCAGTCAATTGATGGGTTCAACCGACATCTTCCATCGTTGCTCTAGCTTAGTCCCAACGCGCTTAGATTTAGCTAGCTAACCAACTGGAGCAGTGGAAAGTTTGGACTTACGACTCCATACAATAGATGGTCGCTCAAACAGCCACCACATCAACGTGGCTAGAATAATACTTGCTCCCAAAATCGCCACGACCGAAATACAAGACGTGAAAACCGTTGCTTCTCCAAGTATTTTTCCCATTACAAAGGTAACCGCGCTAATAACTGAAGCATGAGTTAAATAGAGGCTGTAAGAAATTAGCCCCAAAAACTGCAACCATCTCCAGTTCATAACCGTCTCTAGTCGATTGGCCTTTGCCACGGCGAAAATAGTCAGAGCTGTCATGCCAACGGCAACCACAAATGAGTCACTGTTCAAGCTACCACCCAAAACAATCACAAAAAGATATAAATATAGCCAGCCAATATGAACCCTTTTAGACCATGCCCAGTAGGCTAGCGCTCCGACCAGGAAACTATACCAAACGGGCATAAAATATTGTGGCCTCTCGTCTTCTAGAATGATACCAAGAGGCCATAGAACAGCAAAAAGACCTGTAGGAACAAAAACAATAACCAGCGCATTTCTTAGCTTGAAAATGCTCTCTAACCTATGAGCCAGAAATAGAAGCGCACAAAAAACTATATAGAACTGCATCTCAATACAGAGAGTCCAGGCAACTTCGATAATGTGCTGAACTCCTAATATGTCTTCCAGATATAACGCATTCGCAAGCATCACGAGGGGATCCGGCCAGTTGAAAGCATCGCCGCGGATAACAGAATCTGCTAACCCCAACAGCAAAGCAAACGTAATCGCAGCATAGTAAGGTGGCGTTAATCTTATGAGTCTTCGCACCATAAAATTGCTGAAGTATGACCAGTCCATCCTGGCATTACGCATTGAGTAGGCAATGACAAAGCCGCTCAAGACAAAGAAAATTGCTACCCCAAAAGTTTGTTCAAATAGAATATAAGAAATCGGTTTTGGCAATATCCCCAAAAGTGGAGATACAGCAAATTCTGATTGAATATAAATATGGTAAAAAACCACAGAGATAGCTGCAATTCCCCTAAAGGAATCGAGAAAATGAAAATGAGTTTTTTGGCTTTTTATAAATTCAGGTGGTGCAGTCTTAAGCATATTAAATACTCTCCTCAATTTTCAACTAAATATATGAAGATCGCTAATAGACAGCCAAAAATAAACGAGTAGGGCGTGCTGTGGGGATGGCCTAAACACTGCCGAGTTTCGCCCCGGTGCGTCACTCCCGGCGATAACGCATCCTATATCCTATGAACAACTTGGATTTACTTGCTTACCAAAGTTGAAGGTGCATTTACTCTGAAGATATAAGTTATGCAAGAAATTGTGTATCGGTCGAGTCGCTCTTTCATACAAACATCACACTGTGCACTATAACTGCACCTTTTTCCATGAAGTCATTAAAACCCTAGACAATAAGGATAGTAGAGTTTCTTAATGGGCTTAGCCGTATTGTCCCGTCGCAAATTTCGTCGAACAGTAATCCTTAAGTCTGCCTGCCTAACATATCGCTACAAACGCTTTATTTCTCGTCAAAGCCATTGTTTAAAAGAAAGTTAATCATGGTTTCCAGCTCAAGATATAGCTATAGCCACTTAGGTTAGGACGCTGCTTGCTGGAGGACGGCCTCAATGGCCGCCCGCAAGCCATCGTCATGGGGAAGGGCTTTTCGAATCCGGCTTTTCAACCACCCCCAGCACTTTTCAATGCGATTC
>JBGTNM010000232.1:0-28049 GCA_041743025.1 Microcystaceae cyanobacterium | reverse complement strand
GAGAATTGATACCATTAAAGACTGCATCTTATTCAGTTGCGTGACTAGATGTTTCTGATAGTTTTCTGGTAACATTTAATTAATTCTCTCTGAAGTTGCTATTTGGGCAACTTCTTTTTTACCATACTTGGCTCAACTTATCTCCTAATAAGCCTTTGACCCTTCTTTGTCACCCCGTCAGCATTTTTTGAGTATTTTTGCAAAACTGAGATGCACCCGAGATATTGTAGGGGGACGTTCTGCCGCCTACGAGCAATCGCTACGAGAAGCTAGAGAAACCGCCATTCGCGAGATGACGGAAGAAGCGAGACAAAAAGGGGCAAATGCTGTAATTGGAGTCGATTTAGATTACGAATCGATTGGCATCGGCGAAGGGGGAAATATGCTGATGGTTTCTGCTAGTGGAACTGCCGTAAAATATGTGTAGGTTACTTACTAAGTTAAATTCTAAACATGGGCTTTATTGCAGTTATTGACTACGACATGGGCAATCTCCACTCCGCTTGTAAGGGGTTAGAAAAAGCAGGAGGAACGCCCAAAATTACCGATTTAGCTAAAGATATCGAACGAGCGGATGCTGTCGTTTTGCCGGGAGTGGGTGCGTTCGATCCCGCCGTACAGCACTTGCGATCGCGCCATCTCGTTCAACCCATCAAAGACGCTATTGCTAGCGGTAAACCTTTTTTGGGTATTTGTTTGGGGTTGCAGATTCTTTTTGAAGCGTCTGAAGAAGGCGTTGAAGCGGGATTGGGTATCGTGCCAGGTGTCGTGCGCCGCTTTCGTTCTGAACCTAATCTGACTATTCCCCACATGGGTTGGAATCAATTGGAAATTACACAAAATAAGCTATGTTTGTGGCAGGATTTACCGTCTCATGCTCACGTTTATTTTGTTCATTCCTACTACGTCGATCTGTCTGATGCCAGTTATCAAGCGGCTAGTGTAACACATGGCAGTCAAACAGTAACGGCTGCGATCGCTCGCGATAATTTGATGGCTGTTCAATTTCACCCAGAAAAATCATCAGATAATGGCTTAAAAATCTTGTCTAATTTTGTCACGCAAGTCAATAGTAAGGTAATCGTTTAATACTATAATATAAGTTATATCCCTCTTTTGTCACTCTGGGAAAACCCTTGCTATTTCTAAATTCTGAGACGCTTATAGAGACTGCGATCGCCCTGTTATTTTCTAAGAAGAATTAAAAATGACAGCCGGTCGATTATATTGCTTTTCCTCCTTGGTTAATTTTTTAGCTTTTTTTTTCTTGATAGGAGTTTCACTTAATTCATGAATTTTAGTAATTCCTTGATAGCCTTTATCAGCAATTACTTTCAGGAGTTCTCCAAATTTAACCCCGCTAGTTTTAAAAAGACGAAAATCATGAGTTTTGCCTTTTCCATACCCTAGACCTAAATTTTCTTGAAGATATTTTTTTTGCCTTCCAATACTTCACAGGGTTTTATGAAGGGTCAGGTTTATTTAGGCTACGAGGTTCCTTGGCAGGAGGCTTATCCAGCTTTAATTAAAGCAGCCAAGCGCACTAAGGGAATGCTTCAGTCTCGTGAACCTTATGTCTTGCAAGAAGAACTCAATGATATTTACGTTACTTACCAGCTTAATTGCTATATCGATGAGGAATATTTCAAAGATAAAACTTTACAAGAATTTGAGCAAGCTCACTCACAATTGCACGAAAATATGCGGGATTGTTGTGCGGAGGCAGGGATTACCATTTTTGCGCCTCGTTATGAAGCTGACCCTACCACATATGGGCCAGCTAAGCCATAAAATTCGAGTTCTTCACCGTAGGGGCATAATATATTATGCCCCTACCTAAATTAATCATGGAAAGTTTTTCTCAAAGAATTTTTGAGCTTCTGGCGGGGTTTGCTGAAACTGACTCAGACAGAGAAGTTTACCTGAATGCTCTGGGTAGTGGAAACCTCGTCGAGCCAGAAGAAGATCGCCATGAACGCCTGTTGCGCCAGCTTAAACAGGGCGAGTATTCGGCTGCTCTCAAAGCCTACCTTCAGCTTGTCACCATAGCTGATGATGGTATTCAACAACAACTGCGGACGATTGTGCGAGAGCGGGTTTACTCATCGACGACTGATGAACTGTTGCGAACTGAGCTTGTCGCTTACTTCAATCCACCCCGAATACTGGATGGTGAGGATGTGCGAGTGCTTTTGGCTTCATGTCCTGATTGGTTCACCGAGAAAAACCTGGCACGAGCGCGGACTGTTCAGGCAGTGGTTGCCGAGCGATGTGATGAAGAATGGTTTAGAAAACTGATGATAGAGGCTTTAGGAGCGTTAAACCCCCATACTCGTTCCTCTAATGCAGCTTATGCGTTGCTAGAAGCGATCAAAAACCCCCTTTGCGCTCTCGCTGTCGTGCGACTCATGCCTTCGCTTCAAGATCAGAGTACGCTTCAAACAGTCTTCAAAATGATTCTGAAAGAAGAAGGCAAAGAAACTGACGCTTGGGAAACAGTTCCAATCGCTATGCTTGAGCAGCCGTGTCCTCTGACCTATACACTGGTTGGGGAACTAATAGCGGTGGGAGCAGAGGGCGAAATCGGCAGTCTTATCTCAATGTTACTGGCTTCGGCAGCCGAGCCGACTGTGGTTGTCCGTCTTGTTCAAGCTGCTTGTCAAGAGGAGTAGTACACCGTAGGGGCATAATATATTATGCCCCTACCCATTTTTGCGCCATCTGCTGTATTTTACTCAGAAGGCATCAATATCAAATAGATTGTGCTGTTCGGTGAAACGTCTTTTCGTCTTAGGCAAGCCTAAATCGCTGGCTAAAAGATCGATCCCATCTACAATTCTGGGAATCTGAACTTCGTCAATTTGAAGATTAACAAGCCACTGGCGACCATTTAGGATAGGTAGGCGGATCGAGTTCAAAACGTGCCTCAGCGATAATTTCTGTCTTGATTGGTACGTCATCTACCATGACAATCATCCGAATGCCATATTGATCCGTTTTTCCTCGCCCTAGTTGGATCTTGCTGAGGTCACGAAATAAGGCTTGGTAGCCTCCTTCAAAGATAACTGTGCGTAAATGCTTGTAACCGGATGAAATAACGGGAGAAAGGAAATCTATATCTTTACTCCAGCGATATTCACCAAAATTCAGTGTCAGCAGGGTTCCGCCACCAAAATAAGCAGAACCCTCTTTTAATACCTCAGAATTTAAACTTTGAAGAATTGTCAGGATCTGGTTGTGATGAGCTAACTTGAAGGTCATAGACAGGTTTGTAGCCAAGAATGGTAGTGTCGGGCCAGGTTTTTCAAAAATTCCAGTTCTTCACCTTCGAGATTGCCAAATAAATCGCGATACTGCCATCCCCGTTCGTAACGACTTAGCATTTGTTCCGGGGTAAATTGATAGACATCTCTCGTCTGCCAACAAATCGATTCAAGAAAGGGCAATTTGTTGGGAATAGCGTCGGTCATGATGGTTTTTGGGATTCTTCTTGTATCATACGCCAAAGCTGGGAATCGCTAAAGTCGTTAATAATAAAAGTAGCCCCTGCTTGCTTTAAGTGTTCGGGGGGATGGGTTGAAGTCACACCAATGGTCAATAATCCTGCACTGACGGCGGATTGGATGCCAGAAGGAGAATCTTCTAGAGCGATCGCATTTTTTGCCTCTACTGCCAACTGTCGCAAGGCTTCTTGATAGGGCGCGGGATGCGGTTTGCCAGCAGACACGTCTTCTGCTAGGACGACAACGGGAAAGAAGTCTTGCAATTGTAATACGCGCAAGAAAAATTCTGCATTGAGGCGGGGTGCATTACTGACAATAGCTCGCTTGAGTTTGGCCGCTTCTACCCAGTGTAAGAGTTCTGTCAAGCCGGGTAGCGGTTGGAGTTGACAAGCGAGATCGCGAAAACGGGTTTCTTTTTCTTCTGACAACTGTATTCCCTCATCAGGAGACAGTTGTGGCAGCAGATCTTGGACAATTTCTAAGTTCGTGCGCCCTGAAATATGATGGCGATAAAAGGCTTTATCCAAAGAGAAGCCAAAAGGCATTAAGATTTCTTTCCAGATTTGAAAGTGGAGGGGATCGCTGTTAACCAGGGTTCCATCGAGATCGAATAAAATAGCAGATAGCATCAGTAAATTAGTGACATTTTGTTAGTTAAAAGAACTGAAATTTTCTAAGCTAAAAACTGTTAAATGGCTGTTTGAGATAATGTATAGTCATCAGCCTTTACTACGTCAGCCGTCAGCTTTGTGCCAAACCTTCGTCATTATTATAAAATTAAAAAATACTTCTACAGGTGACTTCAGCCAACTTAAACCTAAAAAATTACGCGCTATCAGGCTTAAAGCTGTTCAATGAGAATTGTCAATAGGTGTTATTTATGACTTCAAGTGCTAAATCTGCCGCGATCGCCGTAGCTGCGAACCCCCAAGAACCGCTCGCTCACCCAAGAACCGCGATGGGGGTATACGTCACCGTTCACGGACATTTTTATCAGCCCCCTCGCGAAAACCCCTATTTAGACACCATTGAACGGCAGCCGAGTGCTATGCCCTTCCACAACTGGAACGAACGCATCCATGCTGAATGCTACCGCCCCAATGCCTTTGCCAGAGTCCTAAACCATCGCGGCGAAGTCATTCAAATTGTCAACAATTTTGAATATTTGAGCTTCAATATCGGCCCCACGCTGATGTCATGGTTGCAAAACCACGACCTAGAAACCTACCAGCGCATTCTAGAAGCTGATCGCAAAAGCAGCGAACGCCTCAACGGACATGGCAACGCGATCGCCCAAGTCTACAACCACATTATCTTACCACTTGCCAACACGCAAGACAAATATACCCAAATTCGCTGGGGCATTGCCGACTTCCGGCATCGCTTTGGACGTGACCCCGAAGGGATGTGGCTGGCTGAAACGGCTGTCGATCAGGCCACCCTCAGAGCCTTAATTGATGAAGGCATTGGCTTTCTCATCCTTGCCCCTTCCCAAGCTGAACGTTGTCGTCCCCTAGTCACCGATAGCGAAAGTGATCCCGAATGGCATGAAGTGGGGGGAGGGCAGATTGATCCGACGCGCCCCTATCGCTGCTTCATTCCTGGCGGACGATATATCGATATTTTCTTCTACGACGGCCCTATTTCTGGCGATATGGGATTTGGCGACGTTTTAGGCAGTTCAGAACACTTCGCAGGACGTATTGGGCGAGCCGTTCATGGCGATCGCCGCACCTCTCAAATCATCAGCGTTGCCACCGACGGTGAAACCTTTGGACATCACAGAAAAGGAACCGAATGCTGTCTTGCCTATGCTTTTACGGGTGAATTCCCTCAAAAAGGTTGGACAGTAACCAATTTCGCCCATTATTTAAGCTTGTGTCCGCCGACTTGGGAAGTCGAACTCAAACCCGTTACCGCTTGGAGTTGTTCTCATGGTGTCGAGCGCTGGCAAGATGACTGCGGTTGTGGCGGCGGCGGTGAGTGGCATCAAAAATGGCGCAAACCCTTGCGAGAAACCCTAAATTGGCTGCGTGATGAATTGGTCAAGATTTATCAAGAAGCGGCGGGCAAACTCTTTAACGACCCTTGGCAAGCCAGAGATGAATACATCCAAGTCATCTTGGATCGCTCACAAGAGAACGTCAAGCGATTTTTCAGCCGCCACCAACGTCATGCCCTGTCTAGTAGCGACCAAATTGATGCTTTGCGGCTGTTGGAAATGCAGCGTCATGCCATGCTGATGTTTACCAGTTGTGGCTGGTTTTTTGAAGAAATTTCTCGTCCAGAGGGGACGCAAATTCTCCGCTATGCTGCTCGCGCTCTAGAGTTGGCAGGGGAGGTCATTGGGGTTCACCTCGAAGATGAATTCGTCTGCCGCCTAGCCACCGCCCCTAGCAACGTCGGGATTTTTAAAGACGGGGAAGCGGTTTACACTCAATTAGTCATTCCTGCCCAAATCAATTTTCAGCAGGTAGCTGCCCACTACGCCATCAGTTCTTTGTTTACCACCTATGCCCACGAGCAGCGCGTCTACTGCTACGATGCCGTGCAACTCGACTACCACAAGCAGCAGATGGGGACGCTGACCTTAGCAGTAGGACAAGTTCGCCTGACTTCTGAGATTACCTGGGAAAGCCGCCATCTGGTCTTTGCTGTCTTGCATTTGGGAGGATGGGACTTTTTCTGCTGCATTGCGCCGTTTGCTGGCAGGTTGGCTTATACCCATTTCCAAGACAGACTGTTTGAGGCACTCAAACTGGCCAGTGCTGCCCAAGTTATTCTGATCATGGGACAACTTTTTGGCAATCGCTCCTTCAGCTTGCAACACCTGTTTGCTGAAGAACGCCATCGCATCATGCAGTTACTCACAGCGAAGACGAAAAAGCACCTCGATCAACTTTATACCCAAGTCTATCGGGATAATTACAGCATCCTTGTGGCTTTCCATCGCGATGAACTGCCCGTTCCGCCAGAGTTGCAAGTGGCGGCGGAAATTGCCCTATCCCATCGCTGTCTGACGGCGGTTGCTGCCCTAGAAGCGACGGCAGGTGACTCTCAAGGAATGGATAATTGTTTGGTAGAATTAGAAGCGATCGCCACCGAAGCCAACCACCTGCGCTGCCGTCTTGCTATCCCCGAAGCTAAAGCGACTTTAGAACGGCTAATTTTACAAATACTTTGGCAATTACTCAACGGCGGCGACCCGGAGAATTTGGAAAGTGAAATCGCGCAATTGGTGCGTATAATAGACATAGGCAATAATTTAAACCTAAATTTGTCACTGGATCGAGCGCAAGAACTCTATTACTCCTGCTTGCAGGATAAAATTATTCCCGATTGTCTAGAATCCAAGGAAAATGGCCATGCTGCCTGTCGCTGGACTCCCTCGCAACTATGCTCTTTTTTGGGGTTGGGGAAAAAAATTAAGATGGAAAAATCTGATTAACAAATTATGGTAGCTTCTTCATCTAGGCGATCGCTCTTTTTCCCTCGTTTCCTGGCAACTCTCAGCCTTGCTATCTTGATTAGCAGTGGATTGCCCGCCCTTGCCCAAGCTAGTCCCAATAGCACTTCATCGCCTGCGACGGTGGCAGTGAGCGTGAGCGATCCCGTCTTCAACCGCGTTATGGAAAGAGTGACCCAATTTCAGCTTGAGAATGGCATGAAATTTATTGTCATGGAAAACCCTCAAGCCCCAGTCGTCTCTTTTGTCACTTACGCTGATGTAGGAGGCGTTGACGAACCCGATGGCAAGACAGGCGTTGCTCATTTTCTCGAACATCTTGCTTTTAAGGGAACTCAGGAGATCGGTACGACCAATTACGCCGCAGAACAGCCCCTACTGGCAGAAATGGATCGACTCTCTGTCCAGATTCAAGCAGCGAAAGCGGCTGGAAATATAACCCAAACAGAGGAATTAACCCAAAAATTCCAGCAATTGCAATCTCAAGCGGATAAATACGTCAAACAGAATGAATTTGGTCAAATTGTAGAATCAGCCGGCGGGGTCAACCTCAACGCAGCTACCTCAGCCGATTGGACGATGTATTTTTACAGCTTTCCCGCCAACAAGTTAGAGTTGTGGATGTCGCTAGAGTCGGAGCGATTTTTAGACCCCGTGTTTCGAGAGTTTTACAAAGAACAGGAGGTCATTTTAGAAGAACGCCGTTTGAGGACGGACAACAACCCAATTGGGCGCATGGTGGAAGCCTTTTTAGACACCGCTTATACTGCTCATCCCTATAAGCGTCCGGTGATTGGTTACGACCAAGATATTCGCAATCTCTCTAGAGCGGACGTACAAAAATTCTTTGATACTTATTATGGCCCTGGTAACTTGACAATCGCTATTGTCGGGGATGTCGATGCCGAACAAGTCAAACAACTCGCTCAAGTCTACTTTGGCCGCTTTCCGGCTAAACCAGCAACCCCTAAAGTTAATAAAATTGAACCAGAACAGCGTAAAACTCGCGAAATCACCTTAGAATTGCCTTCTCAGCCTTGGTATTTTGAAGGCTACCACCGTCCCGCGCTCAATCACCCCGATCATGCTGTTTATGAAGTGATTGCTACCTTGATGAGTAACGGACGGACATCTCGCTTGTATAAGAGCTTGGTTGAAAACAAACAAGTGGCTTTAGTGGCTCAAGGTTATAGCGGCTTTCCAGGCGATAAATTCTCTAATTTAATGCTATTTTATGCACAAACAACGCCTAAAGCAACGGTTGACGAAGCGGCAAAAGCACTAGGAGAGGAAATCGAACGGCTCAAGACGCAACCCGTTTCCGAGCAAGAATTAGAGCGCGTCAAGCACCAGCTGCGAGCGGATTTGTTGCGATCGCTCGATTCCAATCTCGGCATGGCCCAGTCTTTGGTAGAATATGAGGTCAAAACCGGCAGTTGGCGCAACCTGTTCGCTCAGTTAGCTGCTATTGAAGCGGTCACGCCAGCCGATATTCAGCGTGTCGCTCAACAGACTTTTACGCCCCAAAATCGCACTATTGGCCGCATTTTGCCCAAATCTGAATAATAAAAAGCTTTGTAACAAGCGCCTTGACTTTATTCTCTAAAAATGCTTTATAAAAATGGTTGATTAACCATTTCAATGCAATCTTTTTCTATAATATTGGGCAATAGCCATTTTCACAACTTATATGAAAAGTGCCTTCCTAGACCACCTCAACAGTCCCCAACGTCCCGTTCTCGTCTTTGATGGCGCGATGGGAACCTCTCTGCAAACGCAAAACCTGACGGTAGAGGATTTTGGCGGGCCGGAATATGAGGGATGTAACGAATACCTCGTACATACCAAACCAGAAGCGGTGGAGAGGGTGCATCGTGATTTTTTGGCAGTGGGGGCCGATGTGATTGAAACCGATACGTTTGGCGGCACATCAATTGTTCTAGGAGAGTACGATTTAGCAGATAAGGCATACTACCTTAATAAAACCGCAGCAGAAATTGCTAAGCGCGTTGCCAATGAATATTCTACCTCAGAAAAACCCCGTTTTGTGGCGGGTTCGATGGGGCCGGGGACAAAATTACCCACGTTGGGACATATTGATTTTGATACCCTTAAAAATGCTTATGTCGAACAGGTAGAGGGTTTATATGATGGTGGCGTTGATTTATTAATTGTCGAAACTTGTCAAGATGTCTTACAAATTAAAACCGCTTTAAATGCTATCGAAGAAGTTTTTGTTCAAAAAGGCGATCGCATCCCGATTATGGTTTCGATTACGATGGAAGTCATGGGAACGATGTTAGTCGGCACAGAGATCAGCGCAGCACTCACGATTTTAGAACCCTACAATATTAATATTTTGGGGTTAAACTGTGCCACTGGACCCGAACAGATGAAAGAACATATCAAGTATTTAGCTGAAAATTCACCCTTTATTGTTTCTTGTATTCCGAATGCAGGGTTGCCGGAAAATGTTGGGGGTGTAGCCTACTATCGATTAACGCCAATAGAATTACAAATGGCGTTGATGCATTTTATTGAAGATTTAGGCGTACAAATCATCGGCGGATGCTGTGGGACTCGTCCCGACCACATTCAGGCGTTAGCAGAAATCGCCAAAACATTAACCCCTAAAGAACGCCATCCCCATTACGAACCTGCTGCCGCTTCCATTTACAGCACACAACCCTACCTTCAAGATAATTCTTTCCTGATTGTCGGGGAAAGATTGAACGCTAGCGGCTCTAAAAAATGCCGAGAATTACTTAATGTAGAAGATTGGGATAGTTTAGTCTCTCTAGCAAAAACACAAGTCAAAGAAGGGGCGCATATTCTCGATGTTAACGTCGATTATGTAGGACGCGATGGCGTGAGCGATATGCATGAATTAGCGTCTCGACTCGTTAATAATGTGACCTTACCGTTGATGCTAGACTCAACCGAATGGCAGAAAATGGAAGCAGGATTGAAGGTGACAGGCGGTAAATGTATCCTCAACTCTACTAATTATGAAGATGGCGAAGAACGCTTTTTTCAAGTGTTAGCATTGGCGAAAAAATATGGTGCGGGGATCGTCGTCGGCACGATTGACGAAGAGGGAATGGGACGCACTGCCGATAAGAAATTTGAAATAGCTAAACGCGCCTATGATGCGGCGATTGATCAGGGAATTCCTCCTTATGAAATCTTTTTCGATCCGCTTGCATTGCCTATTTCGACGGGGATTGAAGAAGACCGAGAAAATGGAAAAGCGACAATTGAATCGATTCGGCGCATCCGAGAAGAATTACCCAAATGTCACATTTTGTTGGGAGTGTCTAATATTTCTTTTGGCTTAAATCCTGCTGCCAGACAGGTACTTAATTCTGTCTTCCTGCACGAAGCAACGCTCGTGGGATTGGATGCGGCGATTGTCAGTGCTAGCAAAATTTTACCCCTGGCTAAAGTCGAATCAGACCATCAAGAAATTTGCCGCGATTTAATTTATGATCGCCGCCAATTTGACGGAGAGATTTGTACTTACGATCCGCTTACTAAACTGACTGAATTATTTACCGGGAAAACGACTAAAAAAGATAGTGCCACAACTGCCAACCTACCGATTGAAGAACGTCTCAAACAGCATATTATTGATGGAGAGAGAATTGGGTTAGATGTTGCTTTAGAAATAGCTTTGAAGCAATACGCGCCCTTAGATATTATTAACACTTTCTTACTAGATGGGATGAAAGTGGTCGGGGAATTATTTGGTTCAGGACAGATGCAACTTCCTTTTGTTTTGCAATCCGCACAGACGATGAAAGCAGCAGTTGCCTATTTAGAACCTTATATGGAAAAACAAGATGGTAACAGGAATGCTAAAGGAATCTTCGTGATTGCAACAGTTAAAGGAGACGTTCACGATATTGGTAAAAACCTGGTTGACATCATTCTTTCTAACAATGGCTACACAGTAATTAATTTAGGCATTAAACAACCTGTTGACAACATCATTCAAGCCTACGAAGAACATAACGCCGACTGCATTGCGATGAGTGGACTGTTAGTTAAATCTACAGCATTCATGAAAGAGAATTTAGAAGTGTTTAACGAACGAGGCATTACCGTTCCGGTTATTTTAGGCGGTGCTGCCTTAACGCCAAAATTTGTTCGCGAAGATTGTCAAAATAGCTATAGCGGAAAGGTGATTTATGGCAAAGATGCCTTTAGCGATCTGCATTTTATGGAAAAATTAATGCCTGCCAAAGCAGCAGGACAATGGGATAATCATCAGGGGTTTTTAGGGGAAGAGGCTGAGAGCGATCGCGATTTAAAGCGAGAACCAGCAACTCCTGCTTCCAAGGCATCACAAAAAGCGGAATCATCTGCTGAACCAGAGATAGTTAATACACAGCGTTCAGAAGCAATTGCTGTCGATATCCAACGTCCTACGCCGCCTTTTTGGGGAACCCGTATTATAGGAGCCAGTGAGATTTCTCTTGATGAAATTTTTGGTTACTTAGATTTGCAAGCTTTATTCGTCGGACAATGGCAATTTCGCAAACCCAAAGAACAATCGCGAGAAGAATATGATGCTTTTCTAGCGCAAACAGTTCATCCCCTTTTAGAACAGTGGAAACAAAAAGTTGTCGCCGAAAATTTACTGTATCCTACCGTTATTTATGGATATTTCCCCTGCCAATCCCAAGGCAATACTTTACTCGTTTACGAGCCGGCAAGGGTAGAAGAAAATCACCGAAAAATTCCCGATAACTTAGAACCCATTTGGCGATTAGAATTCCCCCGACAGAAAACGGGACGGCGCTTGTGTATTGCAGATTTTTTTGCGCCGCAAGAATCCGGTATCGTTGATGTATTCCCCCTGCAAGCAGTCACCGTCGGCGAAATCGCTACCGAATACGCCAAAAAGCTATTTGATAGCGATCAATACACCGATTATCTCTACTATCATGGGATGGCAGTACAGACGGCTGAAGCCTTAGCAGAATGGACGCATCGCAAAATTCGCCACGAATTGGGATTTAGTCACCTTGAACCAGACAACCTGCGCGAGATTTTGCAACAGCGCTATCAAGGTTCCCGCTATAGCTTTGGCTATCCCGCTTGTCCAAACATTCAAGACCAATATAAGCAACTGGAATTATTAGGGTGCGATCGCATTTCTCTGTACATGGATGAAAGCGAACAACTCTATCCTGAACAGTCCACCACTGCAATTATTACTTATCATCCGGTTGCTAAATACTTCAGTGCTTAACTTAAAGGGGTGCAGATAGATAGATTAGCGATCGCTGTTTAATAGTCGGTTGCGTCTTCATCTCCCCCGAAATTTTTCGCTCTCGCTTCCCTCCTCGACAGACTGTAGGAACCTAACTTTCCCCGATACCACTTATTATCCCTGGCTCCTTCCCCCAAGACGTTAGAGATTTGATGACGGATCTTACTGGCGACTTTCAAAGGAAGTATCTCGTTAAACATCTTCTTGAAGACATCTGAAGTATTCCAAGTTCGCTCCACTTCGCTTTGCAGAACCAATGTCACCGCCTCGGTTAGTGAGAGTTTCTGGTATTCTTGCTTGACGTACTGCTGCCAAGCTGACGAACCTCTGGTGGCTTTGACCGGAGGCTTGGCTTGAGGGAATTTCCGGTTTTTGAAGGATGAGGGAGCTTTTTTAGCCATTTCCGTCTTAGTGACTGGCGGGGTAACAGTCGGGTTGTCGGTTGTCTGTGACAATGACTCCTCTAGTGAAGAGGTTACGACTTCTTGCTTGGTTACTGGAGGGGGGGTATCCTCTGTCAACAAGCTAATAACCGTCTTCAGGCTCCGGCGTTTTTCTCCTATCGACTCCAGTTGTGATTGTAACTGAGCCTCTTGTGCGGCTAGTTCTGCGTCCACTTCTTGCAGTTTAGTAAGGGTCGATGAGTTGAGGGAGTGAGCGTCTGGCACGATCAGGAGTCCTTGAGCTTGTCTAATTTTTGAAAGATATTATCTCATTGTAGCCAATTACCAACCAAAACGTAAGCAGCCCATAATAAATGTAGATAGCACTTCCTGATCGAGATGTTAAGTAAAATCTAATCGCTTCCTGTGTCTAGAAGACTATTTCATAACAGGTCTAATCAGGTTTTAAGCAACTTTTTGCCATTTATCTGCCAGCACAGATTGATAATAATCCCGCAATTGTCGCGTTGCGGCGGCCCATCCCCAGCGTTCTGCTTCTTGGCGAGCATTGTAGCGTAATTGTTCTCGTTCGTCTGCGGCTGCTAATAGCCGTTGGGTTGCTACAATAGCCCCATCAGGGTCATTGGGATCAAATAAGTAACCGTTGACTTCATCAGTGACAATATCAACAATTCCCCCAGAGGCGGCGGCAACCACCGGACAACCTGCTGCCATCGCCTCTAGTAAAACCAATCCTAACGTTTCAGTACGTGAGGGGAAAATAAAAGCATCGGCAGAAGCAAAAGCAGAAGCGAGTTCTAAACCTTGAAGATAGCCGACAAAATAGGTGAAAGTGCCTGCAAAATGCGCTTCTAATGCCTCTCTGTGCGGCCCATCACCGACAATTGCCAACCTTGCGCCGGGAATTGCTGCTAAAATCGGTTTAATTTGGTCAATTTGCTTTTCGGCAGAAACTCGACCTACATACAATAATAAGGGACTGTCGGGATGACCGCTAGAGAGGCGCGATCGCATCTGTCGCGAAGCTAAATGCGGCCCAAACATCTCTGTATCCACGCCACGCTGCCACAAGTCTACTCGTTCGATACCGTGAGCAACTAACTCCTGTACCATGACTGTTGAAGTGCAGAGGTTTAATTGTGCCTGATTATGACCCAATTTGAGTAACTCCCACAGCAATCCTTCTAACGAACCCAGTCCATAATGCTGCAAGTATTGCGGTAAGTGAGTGTGATAGGAAGCAACTAGCGGGATTCCCATCGTTTTTGCGTAGTAGATTCCTCCTACTCCCAAAACCGCAGGATTTACTACATGAATAATGTCAGGACGAAATTCCTCTAAGGCTCTACCAATTGTCGGACGAGGAATCGCTAATTTTAATTCGGGATAGAGAGGTAAGGGAATACCGGAAACGCCGTGAATTTTTGCCCCTTTATACTCTTTTAAACCGCCATCTGGCGAAAAAACCAGAACTTGGTCGCCGTTTCGCTGTAAATGTTCTACTGTATGCTTTAAGCGGGTAACAATGCCGTCAATTTTGGGTAAAAAGGTTTCTGTAAATAGCGCAACTCTCATACTTGCCGTTAGTCAAAAAGAGATCAAGGTTTATTGTAAAGTGAGTTGTTCCCAATTTACTCATGTGAGCAGTATGTCAAGAATGTTTAACCTCAGCAACCGCTTGTCAAGTTTTTTGATTAAAATTAAAAATATTAGTTAGATTGATGTCTAACCAGCAGGTTGCGAGCTAGGGAGAGATTGAGATGTACGAAGATTTTAATTACATTACTGACGAAAGCTTTTTAACGACCTACTGGTGGAAAGAAAAGTTGCTTTGCCCTTACTGCGAAGGCATGGGAAGACTTTCATTTGATAGTGAAGAAGAAATGATTGACTGCCATTTGTGTCAAGGAACCGGTTGGATTCATCGCCAACAGCATCCTGAGTTAAATGATTACCTAGATAGCTCGATTACGACGCTTTAATCTGAAAGTTAGAGGGACTCATTAAAACCAATTGATAGGGTGGGTATTGCCCCCACCCAAACTTTCTAGATTGGGCTATTAACCGTTAAATCAGAAAAAATGACACCAACTCGTTAAAAACGCTCGGAATAACTGTTATTATTTCTGCGTCCGCCACCCCCAAATGAGCCTTTATTATTTTCACGGGGTTTGGCAGGATTAACTTTAAGAGAGCGACCGTACCATTCGGCTCCATCAAGAGCTTCGATGGCTGCCGCTTCTTGCTCAAGGGTTTCCATATCCACAAAAGCAAATCCGCGTGCGCGACCCGTTTCGCGATCAGTGGGAAGGTGTACTCGTTTGACTGCACCATAATCGGCAAAGACAGAAGACAAGTCAGCTTCTGTCACTTCATAAGAAAGATTGCCTACATAAATGGACATAGATTGTCTCCTAAATTCAGATGAAACGCAGAGATGGAAGGGTCGGAGAGAATCCTGATCAAGACAAAACGGGGAAAACCTGTTAATGCTGATAACAAAACCTACTACCGATACTTAAGTCTCTTTTCTATTCTAGTATGCTTTGTCCCTTCTAGGCCCAGAAATTAAGCCAGTGGTTGAGCAAAATTAAAGTAAGGGCATAGCATTGATCTGCCCTTACTGGTGGAGACAGGAAACAGGAAAGTCATAATTTTATATTGATTGTTCATTGATTATTGTTAATTGTTAATGGTTCGCTAATCTCTGTCTTTTAGTTGACGGGTTGCTGAAATACACTGATTATCATTGGTAGATTTGAAAGGTTTAGTGACAGCAGGAGGCATTCGTAAGATATTAGAATTAGCCTTGATCAAGGAAGTTATTGTTGGTTCACCCATCAGCCAAGTTATTTTTTCTGTATCGAGCATTTTGGGAAAATTTTGAATGATAGCGCAACAAGACCCAATAAACATTCTAGCCCACAATTGCAATGGCTGTAACTGAGCATTAGTCAAAGTTTGAGATTGATCACCTGTGACGGTAATCTGTGCCGAGCGATCAATCTCAAACAGCTTTAACCATTCCTCATTGGGACGAGCAGTTTCCCAGTATTTAGCCGTTACTGTTTTGCCTAAATAGTGATTGCTAATCTGGCTGAGATAATTAAAAGTTTCTACAACTTGAGCAAGGTTGGTTTGGGGTATTTGGGATACTTGGATAGGAACTTCTCCCTCTTTTTTCATGCCTGCTTTGATTGGCTCAAATGAAGTATCGAAATGAGTGCGATCGTCGTAGAAAGCATCTTCCAAATTAGTCCCACATAATTTTGCTCCATTTAAGTAAGCTGCTTGAAGATGAGCGCGTCTGAAGTTGCTTTTAGTCGCATAAGCACCCGTTAGATAGGCCCCTTCTAAATTAGCATCTTCTAAATTTGCTTTGATGAGGTAAGTTTTAATTAAAGAAGCATTTTGTAGGTTGGCTCCTTGAAGATTAGCGCCTGTTAAGTCGGCTTCATTAAGATAAGCTTCACTAAAATTTGTACCACTTAAATTGGCATCTCGCAAATTGGCATAACTCAGATCGGCTCCGCTAAAATCTGCATTTTGCAGATCGATTCCTCTAAGATCGGCACGCCGCAATTGAATCTTTTGAAATTCCTTTTTTCCAGACTCATATTGATTTTTAAGTTCAAGAGTATCTTGATTTTGAAACATTTTTAACCTCTATTGCGGCGTACTTATTATTTTAAATGAAATTTTAAACTAGTTTTTTAATGGACAACGAATTTATTATTTAATTATCATCTATTCTAGTCTCCAGTGACAACCCAAATTTTACGGATTTTTTTGTTATTTAACGTAACCTTCGCTTTTCGATTAATTGTCTCGTCGTTAAGCTAGAATAACAATAGCTAACGTCACGAAGGCGAAGTGATAGCGATCGCACTACACCTGACCCTTAAAAAAATGTTCGAGCCAAAAAGAACAGGTTACAATAAGCGGGGTATCTCCTGAAGACTGAGTTCTAGAAATTTTTATGGCTAAGTTTGTTTTTGTGACTGGAGGGGTAGTATCCAGCATAGGTAAGGGTATTGTTGCGGCTAGTTTGGGCAGACTGCTTAAATCGCGAGATTACTCCGTGTCGATTCTCAAACTCGATCCCTACATCAATGTAGACCCTGGAACGATGAGTCCGTTTCAACACGGCGAGGTGTTTGTCACCGAGGATGGAGCAGAAACCGATTTAGACTTAGGACACTACGAACGCTTCACCGATACGTCGATGTCCCGCCTCAACAGCGTAACGACGGGTTCGATTTACCAGGCAGTGATCAATAAAGAGCGGCGAGGCGCGTACATGGGGGGAACCGTACAGGTCATCCCTCATATTACCAACGAAATTAAAGAGCGCATTCATCGCGTTGCTCAGAATACCAACCCCGATATTGTCATTACCGAAATTGGGGGAACGGTGGGCGATATTGAGTCACTGCCGTTTTTGGAGGCGATTCGGCAATTTCGTAAGGATGTAGGGCGCAATAACGTCGTTTATATGCACGTTACCCTAATTCCTTGGATTCCGGCGGCTAGAGAGATGAAAACCAAACCGACACAACATTCTGTCAAAGAATTGCGCTCAATTGGGATTCAACCCGACGTGCTGGTGTGTCGCTGCGATCGCCCTTTGCAACCTGGGATGAAAGAAAAGATCTCAGAATTTTGTGATGTTTCGGTAGAAGGAGTCATCACCGCGCAAGATGCCGGAAGTATTTATGAAGTGCCTTTAAAACTCGAACAAGAAGGACTCGCTGGGCAAACCCTAGAATTATTAAACCTCGAACCGCGCCAACCGGAACTCGGACAGTGGCAAACCCTCGTCGAACGGATGCAGTCGCCGACGAAGCAGATTGAAGTCGCTTTGGTTGGCAAATATGTGCAGTTGAGCGATGCTTACCTATCAGTCGTTGAAGCATTGGGTCATGCGGGAATTGCTGGAAACTGTGAGGTAAAGCTACGCTGGGTAAATGCCGAAGATATTGAAAGCGACGGAGTTGAGCAGCATCTCAAAGATATCGGTGGCATTGTCGTTCCTGGCGGTTTTGGCATTCGCGGCGTTGATGGGAAAGTCCAGGCGATTGAATACGCTCGCCAACGGCAAATTCCTTTTTTGGGACTGTGCTTGGGGATGCAGTGTGCGGTGATTGAATGGGCACGCAATATAGCACATTTGGACAGAGCTAACAGTGCTGAATTCGATCCTGACAGTCCCAACCCGGTGATTAATTTGTTACCAGAACAGCAAGATGTGGTGGATTTGGGGGGAACGATGCGCTTGGGGCTGTATGCCTGCCGTTTATCACCTAATACGCTGGCGTTCTCCTTGTACCAACAAGAGGTTGTCTACGAGCGTCACCGCCACCGCTACGAGTTTAACAATGCTTTTCGCAACTTGTTGGTAGAAACGGGTTATGTGGTGAGTGGAACGTCTCCCGACGGGCGCTTGATAGAAATTATTGAATATCCCAAACATCCCTTTTTCCTAGCTACTCAATTTCACCCGGAATTTCGCTCTCGTCCTAACAACGCTCACCCTCTATTTTTGGGATTTGTCAAAGCGTCACTCGCTCACCGCTCTGGGCAATTAACTTCGTTAATTTCAGATAAACTGTTGTTGATTAATCCGGTGACTGAGGAGGTGCATTTAGAAGCTGAGCAACCTTCGTCGTTGAGTTTGGGTTAGCAATAGGTATTGCGATCGCAGGCTATTGAATTTATCTGAGCATTTATGCGATAATAACAAGCTGTTTTGTTATCAGTTAGCGTTAGTGATCAAAAACGATATTTGGATTACTCAAATGGCTAAGGGAGGTATGATATCACCTTTCGCCGACCAACTCGTCCGCAGGGTAGAGAATCTGCCAGTTATTTCGTATGGTTTAAGTAGCTTTGGCTATGATATTAGGCTTTCTCCCGTAGAATTCCGAATTTTTAGACATATTCCAGGTACGGTTGTCGATCCTAAATGTTTTAATCCTGACAACTTAGAACCTACTAAACTTCATGGCGATGCTAATGGTAGCTACTTTATTTTACCTGCTCATTCTTATGGATTGGGTGTCGCTCTAGAAAAACTGGAAGTACCGAAAAATATTACAGTTCTTTGTATTGGCAAAAGTTCTTACGCTCGTGTTGGTTTAATTGCTAATTTAACTCCCGCAGAGGCTGGTTGGCGCGGACATTTGACGCTAGAATTTTCTAATTCATCAAGTGCTGACTGCCGTATCTATGCGGGGGAAGGGGTAGTTCAACTCTTGTTTTTAGAAGGGGAACCTTGTGCTGTTAATTATGAAACTCGACAAGGTAAATATCAAGACCAACCTGAAGCTGTTACTCTCGTTCGCGTCTGAATAAACGATGAAAGATTCTATAGAACCCATTTGGTATCTCTAGGAGCTTAGGCGATCGCCTAACCTTAATCAATCAGAAGAATTAATGACGAAGTCAGAGGAGCAACTGCGGTCTTGGGGTTTCACGCCACTCCCTTCAACGCGGGGAACCCGCGCACAGGGGTGGCTCCCCAAGTGGAGCAAGTTGCGTGAAGCTCCGGCACGTCTACGGACACGATGTTGGAGGGAGCCTCCAACATCGTGTCCTCCCCAAAAATGGGCGAGGCTCCCTCGCCCATTTTAGGGGACTCCTTTAAAAGCCGGAGTCTCTCTGACTCGTTGCTTTTTGCACATCTTTCTGCCGAGACAAGCCTTTAAAGAACATGGGAATGAACTTTTCGACAAATTCCTGGGGATTGCGCTCCCAGGCACGTTGAGCAGCCATCAGTCGAGCTTTTTGTAATTCGGGGTCGAGGAGCGTTTGGGAGAGGCGAGGCAGGAGATACTGAGGGCGTTCCCAAACAGGCATCGTCTGGGCAATTTCGAGCAGATTATTCAAACGATGCCATTCTGCCCCTGCTAGAAAATAACTCGATTCGTAGGCTGCTTGTTCGATGGCAGCGTATTTACGCTTAGCTTGTTCGACTTTTTGCCAATGTTCGGGGCTTTTTTTGGCAATTTGAGCCAACCAGCGATTTCCCCAACGAACGTGACCGGCTTCTTCGGGAAAAATCTTGGCGATGGTTTCGTAAATTTTGACGTTTTCTTCCGTTTGAGGAGATTCTTTCAAAATACGAAGGTGAGCGGAGAAATATTCACATCCGCGTTTTTCAGTGACGTTGATGGCAGCTAGAGCGGCAATAATGCCATCTTCGCGCTTGCTTTCGCTGTTAAATGAGTCTTGATCGAGCAAACGTTCAAATTCATCGATGTAGGAAACTCCTGGTGGCATGGCAATCTCAGCACCCAAGTCTATCAACAAATCGGTCAGCCACATGGAATGGCGAGCTTCCTCAGCGATGTGACGCGATAGGTCTTGCAGTAAGTCTTTGGGCTGTCCGTTGAGTTTTTCAATGAGGTCGGTTAGATCTTTACAGCTACGCTGTTCGTTATAGCGGTAGCGATTGAGGATGATGAGATGAAGTTCTCGGTCTATCACCACGCGCTGGAGAATGTCGCGGGCGCTCAAAGTATCGTTGTATTTGCGAGGGTAAGCAACTGTCATAGAGGGGCGTGTTTCATCACTTGGCAAAACTTAATTGTTATTGTAACCAGGTTTTTCAGTTATCAGTTATTAGTTATCAGCGATCAGTCCGATACAATTGAAAGCAGCTAGGATCGTCTACTTGGGGAGGGTTGCCCCTTCTTATTAACGATCCCAATGGTTAACGCGGCTAGGAAAAGGAACGATCTAACCTTGAATGAACCTGTAACTCCCATTCAAACGAGTTCTCGCGGTGAACTGCGGCAATTAGTCCGTAGTCAATTGCAGCTTTTATTAGAACAGGGAAATTTACAAGGGGCCAAGGCACTGTTAGTTCCCGTCCAACCGGTTGATATTGCTGAAGCGATCGAAGGGTTGCCTGAATCGATGCAGGTGCTAGTTTTTCGTTTGTTAGCGAAAGGAGAAGCGATCGAAGTTTACGAACATCTCGATTCTTCAGTGCAGCAATCATTAATCGAAAAATTCAAGCAGCAGGAAGTCCGTGAGATCGTTGATAAAATGTCGCCTGACGATCGCGTGCGCTTGTTTGATGAGTTGCCTGCCAAAGTCGTCAGCCGTCTGCTAGAACAATTAAGCCCTGAAGAACGGCAGACGACCGCCTTATTATTAGGTTATGAGGAACACACCGCCGGGCGCATCATGACCCCGGAGTACATTTCCCTTAAAGAAACCCTCACCGTGACTCAGACATTAGAGCGAATTCGCAGCCTTGCCAAATCGTCGGAGGTCGTTTACTATCTCTACGTAACGGATATTTCCCGCCATCTCAAAGGAATTCTTTCTCTACGCGATTTAGTGCTAGCCTCCCCTGAGAAGACTCTAGGCGAAATTATGACCCGCGATGTGGTCTATGCCCATACCGATAACGACCAAGAAGATATTGCTCGTATGATTCAACGCTACGATTTACTGGCGGTTCCGGTGGTTGATCGCGAACAACGGTTAGTTGGAGTCGTTACAGTAGACGACGTGATTGATATTTTGCAGGCAGAGGCGACCGAAGATATCTATGCGTTAGGAGGATTGCAAGCAGACGGCGCGAACTACTTTCAAACCAATTTACTGACCGTCGCTCGCAAGCGAGTGACCTGGCTGTTAGTTTTGTTAGTGACGAATACGGTGACAGGCTTGATTATTAAATCGCAGGTAGCGGTGTTAGAAAAAATGGCCATTTTGACGGCTTTCATTCCCCTATTAGTTGGCACAGGGGGAAATGTCGGGGCCCAATCTTCTACTGTTGTCATTCGCGGGTTAAATACCGATGAAATTCGCGATTTGGGAGTTGGACAAGTCATTATCCGAGAATTAATGGCGGGGGCATTGTTAGGATTGATTTTAGGGGGGCTAGCAACGCTTTGGGCCTATTGGTTGCAGGGCAATTGGGCGGTGTCGGTGTCGGTGGGATTGAGTTTGATCGCGATCGCGACTTTAGCGTCAGTTGCTGGCTCAGCTTTGCCGTTTTTGTTCCGTTCTCTCGGTTTAGACCCGGCTTTAATGTCAGCCCCCTTTATTACGACAGCAGTAGACGTAATTGGCGTGCTGATTTATTTTTCAATCGCCCGTACCATTTTAGGCATTTGAGCGATGGGATGGAAACAACTGCACTGGCTGGAAATCGCAGAATTGGTCGTGTTGGGCATGGCGGTGATCGCGATCGTGTTGGCGTTAAGCACTCCTAGAGGGTTGTTGCCAGTCGCACTCCTGGCCATGGCTTTAAGCTTGAATGTTGCCAACCGCTTTCGCGCTCAGTATTTGAGCCGCAAACGGCTTTTTAAAGAGATAGACAAACTTCACCAGCAGTTGAATGCCCAGATTCAACAGTTACCTTCCCCTCCCAGTACGTCAAAGGATAGCCCAACCTCACCCCCCCTGCGCGACACGCTCGTCAGTGTCGAACAAGCTCTCAACAATGTGGTTGCTTATCTTAACACCCATGTCTTAGCCGAACGAGTCGAGCAACTGGAAAAAGCTTATCGCCAATTGACCAAAGAATTACGCTATCTGTCTGAACACGCCAACGAGCCTAATCGAGAGCCTCTCTTAGTTGAACCTGCTGTAACAGTTGATGCGGAAAAACCCCCTACCCAACTGCCATCGGTTGCCTCCACAATTTCAGTCTCTCCTGTTCCGGCTATTCCTTTGTGGGAAAATGCCTATCAGCTTAATGAACACGCTGATGCGGTAGCGTCGCTGGCGATTAGTCCCGACGGGCAATGGCTGGCAAGTGCCAGTTGGGATCGAACCTTGCGGCTGTGGGAATTGGCGACAGGTACGCTAAAAACCACTGTTACTGCTCATTCTCAGGGGGTGTTAGCCCTTGTTTTTGCCTCTGGGGGCGAACAACTGGCGACAGGTAGCTTCGATCAGACGATCAAGTTGTGGAAGCGAAAAATAGACGAGCAAAACCATTGGAGGCTAGAACGATTGGAAACCCTGACCGCTCATACCGGCTCGGTTCAAACACTAGTTCTGTCGGGTGATCCTTTCTTGTTAGTCAGTGGCAGTTATGACCAAACGGTTAAGCAATGGAAGTTGCCAAAAGGCGAGCTACAGTGTAGTTCCTACGACTCGTCGGGAACGATTTATGCGATCGCTGTCTGTTCGACGGCTAAGGCGATCGCCAGTGCCGGCGGTGATGGCAGAGTGACTTTATGGGAGTTGGGAACGGGCAACCCCATCGGCTTTTTGGCAGGCAATGTCTCCTCAGTCGAATCTCTCGCTATTAGTACCGACGGTCAAACCCTAGCGGCTGGCTGTGTCGATGGTAGCATCAAGCTGTGGCAACTCGACCCGACGCGCTTTCAAGCGGGTCGCCCCCTTCAACCCATTCGTACCCTCAACGCTCACAACGGCCAAGTGAGAGCCTTAATCTTCAGCCACGATACTCAAACTTTGGTCAGTGGCGGGGCAGACGGGTACATCAAGCTTTGGCATCCGACGCGGCGAGAAGCGATCGCTGCCTTAACCCTTTCTGAACCTGCCGAACCTCGTCTGAGTGCTATCATGTCTCTCACGCTCAGTCCTGACGGTCAATATCTGGTGGCGGGAAGTGCTGATGGGACAATTAAGATTTGGCACAGAGGAGAATAAAAAGCCTTTATGCCTTTGTGGTTAATCTAAAATTTATTCAAACCATTCTTGACCTCCTGGTAATTCTGCTAAAATTAAGTCAGTTTCCGCTAGCAAAGCCGAAGTTGAATTTTGATAAGTTAATACAACTAATCTTTGAGTGACTTCCTTCAATTGCATTTTGTCAATTTGTTGAGCGACTTGAAATGGTTTCAAGTTACCGTCAAAAATTTCAGAACTTGCAGGACGGATGGCTCGTTCTATTGCTTCCTCAATGTAAGTTTGCCACGCTTCAGGTTGAATATAATAAGATTTTTTATTGTCTTTTAAATTTAGTTTTTGAATTTGTACTAAAGAATCTGATATAGAGGAAATCCATGAATTTGTTAGCCGTTTCTCTATTTGATTTTTGATGAGATGAATAAGCATTCGCACTAAGAATGATTCAAGATTTCTTAGGATTGATTGTTTACTCATTCCTTCTAATTCATCAATAATCGCTAAGGCATCTTCATACCGTTCCTCTAAAATACTTTGTTTTAAATCGACTAATTCTTGAACCATTACTAACCCTCATTCAAAATAAATTTCTGCATGATGAACAAGAAGAACTGCTTGACATTGCTTTAAATAATCCATTCCTAATAACCCGCTTACCTTTAACTGTGTAGGTAATTGATGGCCTATTACATCAAAATTTTCAAGAAATTGACCTAATAATTTCCTGTATATTCAATCGCAGAAGATTGACCTTGACGTAAATGAAGTTTTTGATATAATTCTTCTTTGGTGGTACAATTTGCCACAACTTCACCTCTAATAATCTCGAAATTATCATCTAACTCAGGATTGATAACTAATACCCACTGATTAGGATAGTTTTCTCTAATTTCTTGTAAAGAAAGAATTTTTTGATGATTAGCTTTAAAATAGGTCTGAGTTTCCATTGAAAGTACGCCTCAAAATTAAGCTAATTTGATTATATCTTCTCCTGCTGCTTGAATCTCTATTGTTTCTTATACTCCCTATTTATCTAAACTCATAACGACTTCAATATAAATCACGCGATGCTAAAGGCACGCTTCGCGCCCGCTAGTTGTTCGTCTCACAATTGATTATAATAATGGATAAAATCAAATAACTACTTTTATTGACTTAAGCTATGAATAATTTACTTTATGAGCAAATTTTACCTCTTAGTATTCCAGAAAAGCTTCAATTAATAGAAAATATTTGGGATAGTATAGTCGCTAGTGCTGAGAAAATTCCGCTAACTCACGCTCAGAAACAGGAATTAGATTTAGAGGAGGCTTATCAGTGGTATGAAGTACAGGCTAATCAATTAGGATCAGAGTTTATTGACTCACTTCTGTTAAGATGGATGAACAACAAAGTTCTATTTCCCAAAATTTATTATCATTAATGTGATTGTTTGATAATGACTATTGTGATTTTCCGCCTGGATCTCTACGCATTTTTTCAATCACTTCAGGATAGTTCTCCATATCTTCCATTGATTTGAGAGGGGGATAAGTTTTCCAAGTTTTTTCAGCGTGTATTCTATCAACAAAAGTATAAAAAGCCTCATTATCTTCTTGATGAGATAAAACATAAGCTCTTAATTCTTTAAGACTCATTGTTTGGAAGTTAGGTTTATTCATCAGCGTATCTCCAATTCCCATCAGGATAAAGTTCTATGACAGTTTCTTCGCCGATTAGAAAAATAATATATCCCGTTCGTTCATCTCTGCGAACTAGATAAACGGGCAAATACAGCTTAGTTGCCCAAACACACAATCGATAACATTGCCAGACTTGAGCTTCGGTAGGAATAACTAACACTCCATGAATTTAATACTTTCTCTAGTCTATCTCAAGCTCTATTACAATAGAAGAAAGAAGCTGTGATGATGGTAATGACCAGCCTGCAATATCAAGTAACACTGACACACTCACCTAGATAGATGAAGAATTCGAGGCAGAGACTCAGTAAACTTGATACTAAGTAAAGACATTATCGCGCAACGATCGCAAAACTGACCCAAGGAGAACGCTGAATGTTAGAACAGTATCGCAACCATGCCCAAGAAAGAGCAAAATTAGGCATTCCTCCTCTACCCCTCACCGCACAACAAACCTCCGAACTGTGCGAAATGCTGAAAAACCCCCCAGAGGAATTGATTGAAGAACTCCTCATGCTGCTACGGGATAGAATTCCCCCAGGAGTAGACGAAGCAGCGTATGTCAAAGCAGGGTTTCTGACTGCTGTCGCTAAAAAAGAAATTCACTGTCCCCTCATTTCCCCGCAAGGCGCAGTCAGTTTGTTAGGGACGATGGTAGGCGGTTACAATGTACACTCATTGGTAAATTTACTCAAATCCCGCGATACCAACATCGCTGCCGAAGCAGCAACCGCACTCAGTAAGACACTATTAGTTTTTGATGCCTTTAATGAAGTTTTAGAACTCTCAGAAACCAACCCTTACGCCAAACTCGTCATTGATGCTTGGGCAAATGGTGACTGGTTCATCAACAAACCAAAAGTACCCAAAGAGATTAAAGTCACTGTCTTCAAAGTTCCTGGAGAAACCAACACCGATGACTTGTCTCCCGCGCCTCACGCCACCACGCGCCCTGACATTCCCCTTCATGCCTTGGTCATGTTAGAGTCAAGGATGACTGACGCAATTGCCACCATTGCCCAGTTGAAAGAAAAAGGCTATCCCGTTGCCTATGTGGGGGATGTAGTTGGAACAGGTTCTTCGCGCAAGTCTGCTATTAACTCAGTTTTGTGGCATATGGGTCATAATATCCCTTTCGTTCCCAACAAGCGAGCAGGAGGATACATTTTAGGCGGGAAAATTGCGCCTATTTTCTTCAATACTGCCGAAGATTCAGGGGCATTGCCCATTGAGTGCGATGTTAGCAATCTGGAAACAGGTGATGTCATTGTTATCTATCCCTACGCAGGCGAAGTCACCAACGAAGCAGGAGAAGTCATCTCCACTTTTGCCCTCAAACCCGAAACCCTCCTCGATGAAGTTCGCGCAGGAGGGCGCATTCCGCTACTCATTGGGCGCAGTTTAACCGATAAAACCTGCCATGCGTTAGGTTTAGAAACTAGTACTCTCTTTACCCGTCCCCAATTGCCAGAGGATACAGGAAAAGGATTTACGCTGGCGCAAAAAATGGTAGGAAAAGCTTGCGGATTACCGGGGGTACGTCCGGGGACAGCTTGCGAACCGATGATGACTACGGTAGGATCTCAAGATACGACTGGCCCCATGACGCGAGATGAATTAAAAGAACTAGCGTGTCTGGGATTTAATGCCGATTTCGTCTTACAAAGTTTCTGTCATACTGCTGCTTATCCAAAACCCGTTGACATCAAAACCCACAAGCAGCTACCCGATTTCTTTGCGACTCGTGGCGGCGTTGCTTTGCGCCCTGGAGACGGTATTATTCACTCTTGGTTGAATCGGATGCTACTACCCGATACAGTAGGAACAGGAGGAGACTCGCATACGCGCTTCCCGTTAGGTATCTCTTTTCCCGCAGGTTCGGGGTTAGTGGCGTTTGCGGCAGCGTTAGGGGCAATGCCCTTGGATATGCCAGAATCGGTGTTAGTACGCTTTAGCGGGGAGTTGCAACCGGGTGTTACCTTACGCGATATTGTCAACGCGATTCCTTGGGTTGCCATGCAACAAGGTAAGCTAACCATTGGCAAAGAAAATAAGCAAAACGTCTTCAACGGGCGCATTCTGGAAATGGAAGGATTGCCCGACTTAAAAGTTGAACAGGCGTTTGAACTGACAGATGCTACGGCAGAGCGCTCTTGTGCCGGATGTACTATTAAACTGGGGAAAGAAACGATTTCAGAATACTTGCGTTCCAATGTTGCCCTGATTAAAAATCTGGTTGCCAGGGGTTACACCGATGCCCGTACTCTACTGCGTCGGGCGGCGAAAATGGAACAATGGTTGCAAAATCCCGTTTTAATGGAAGCAGATGCCGATGCTGAATATGCAGACATCATTGAAGTCAATCTCAGCGAGATTTCTGAACCTATCGTCGCCGCACCCAATGACCCCGACAATGTTAAATTGATGTCAGATTGTGCAAGCGACAAGATAGATGAAGTATTTATTGGTTCCTGCATGACCAATATCGGACACTATCGCGCTGCTGCTAAAATCTTAGAAGGCGCAGGACAAGTAAAAGTTCGCCTCTGGATTTGTCCCCCAACGCGCATGGATGAAAAGCAACTGCGTGAAGAAGGGGTTTATGGCATTTTTGCCGCAGCAGGGGCAAGAACCGAAATGCCTGGATGTTCGCTTTGTATGGGCAACCAAGCGCGAGTGGAAGATGGGGCGACAGTGTTCTCAACTTCTACCCGTAACTTCAACAACCGCATGGGCAAAGATGCGCGAGTTTATCTCGGTTCTGCTGAATTGGCGGCGGTATGTGCTTTGTTAGGACGCATCCCAACTGTTGAGGAATACATGGCAATTGTGGCGGAAAAAATTGCCCCGTTTGAAGGCGATTTATACCGCTATCTTAACTTCGATCAAATTACAGGGTTTGAAGAAGAAGGGCGTGTTATTCCCTTAGAACAAATGCCGAAAATTGAGGATATTTTAGGCATTCCGGCAGGTGCTTTAAGTTAATATTTGGGCAGGGTGGGTCTAAATGACTCACCTTATTCCCTGGTTGACTGACAAAACTCAAGATACAAAACTATAAGATTTGATAGTAAACTAGAGCTCGTATTTTTT
>JBGTNM010000231.1:0-2289 GCA_041743025.1 Microcystaceae cyanobacterium | reverse complement strand
TGGACAAATTTATTAGCATTTCTTAGTATTTTAGAGAATAAGGCTTCACATTGGTGTAGGGACGGGTTTCGCTAAAAGATTGTTAGAGAATAGTGCGATTAATCAAAAGTAACAATCTTTTTATGACTTTTATGACAAAGTAACAAATATTTGATGTAGGGTCTATCTAAGAATATTCCTAAGCTTTGGCGTACGGGCAAACCCTGAGCTAGAAATCAAATGAAGTGATGTTTTAAGTAATGTCATTTAATCCCTTATAAGTATTGGCAAGGACAAAAAAGAGAGTTATAAAGTTTTCAAGGAGAGGTAAAATCTAGAAACAAATGCCTAATCAGCTTGACGAATACATCTAAAATAACTAACTATAGATAGTCCTGTCGTATCGAAAAACACAAAACCATAGATTTGTAACGATGCACTCTAAACAAGAAAAGCAACAATTCTCCAATCTGATTGCTGGTGCCTCATCGTCGGTCATCGATTGGTTATTACAGACTTCACCTAGCGATTCAACTAACCAAGTTAGACTCACGAAATTTAGCAAAGCTTTTGAAATCAAAGAATTTCAGCTAGGTGAAATAATTGCAACATTTCCGAGTACTGAAGCTTTTTATCTTCTGTGTCAAGGTCAAGTGCGCTAAATCAGTTTTGATTCCGAAAGAAAACGAGAAGTATCAGTACAGTTACTCAGCCAAGGAGAGATTTTTGGAGCAGATGACCTATTTGAGCCAGTTGTTTTACCATATCGTGCGGTTGCCGTAAACTCAGTACAAGTAGCATCCATCTCTAAAGAAAATCTACAGTTTTGGTTGAGTACGTTGTCCGATCTGGAAAAGCAGTGGCAGTCAGCAACCCAAAAACGGCAACGCCTGATCTTTTTTAAAACCTTGACTGATTTACGATCGCTTCCGAGTCATCAATTACAGCCTCTGTTTCCTTATTTAGAAGAAAAACAACTCGATAAGGGATACCTCTCACTAGAAAAAGCCCTCTCTTCCGAATCAGGTCGTTTTTGGCTCCGTCAGGGACAAATTCAGGAGCGATCGCTAATTGGGGAGGCCTGGGATTATCCTGAAACCAACATATCAGAGTGGACGGCTCAAACCGATGTTTGGCTCTATCACTTACCTAGACAAGATTGGGACATGTTCAAAGGGATTATCCCCAGTCTAGCTAACTCATCATCAAACACCGCAACCTCTGAGCCTGCGGTGAAAATGAAAAATATTTCACCCAATCCAACTCAGCCGCCCTCAACGTCCAATGGCCGAAAAACCGCAACCGCCAAACCTTCCGTCAAGCTACCGCAAGCCGATTCCTCAAATGTCGATTTTCCTAAACCGCTAAAACGTCGTTTTAGTCTTTGGCAAAAATACCCTTTTATCGCTCAACAGAGTTCAGCAGATTGCGGTGCAGCTTGTTTAGCGATGGTTAGTCAGTATTGGAACAAGCGAATTAGCCTCAATTTCTTGCGGAATTTAACCGAAGTTGGACGCTCTGGAGCTACCCTGAAAAATCTCGCTAAAGCGGCAGAACGCATTGGATATCAAGCCCGACCTGTACGAGCTAGTTTAAGTGCCTTAATTGAACAAAAAAACCCTTGGATTGCTCACTGGCGAGGGGATCATTATGTCGTTGTCTACCGTACTAAAGGAGATCCGATCTTAATCGCCGATCCCGCGTTAGGCAAACGGCTAGTAACAAGACAAGAATTTTTAACCCATTGGTCAGGTTATGCACTGCTGCTCGATCCTACAGAACGATTACAGGAACTTCCACAGCAAAAAACTTCCTTCGGAAAATTCCTGAATTTACTTCATCCTTATCGTTCTTTGGGAGCGCAAATTCTGCTCGCTTCTTTGCTGATTCAAGTTTTTGGGTTAATGACCCCTCTATTTACTCAGATTATTCTTGATCGCGTCGTTGTCAATAAAAGTCTGACAACACTCAATGTTTTTGCCTTTGGGATTTTGCTGTTTAGTATCTGGAGTCTGCTTTTAACGGCAGTTCGTCAGTATTTATTAAGCTATCTGGCGAACCGACTCGATCTGACGATGATCAGTGGTTTTATCAGCCATACCCTGATGCTACCGCTTAAATTTTTTGAATCTCGTCATGTTGGAGACATCATTACACGAGTCAGCGAAAATCAGAAAATTTCAAGGTTTATGCTCAATCAAGTTGTTTTAGCTTGGTTAGATTTTTTGATGGGTTTCATTTATCTAATCTTGATGTTTTATTACAACTGGCGACTAACGCTGCTCGTGATCGCATTGATTCCACCCATTC
>JBGTNM010000230.1:0-1703 GCA_041743025.1 Microcystaceae cyanobacterium | reverse complement strand
TTAGCAATGGCTTTTAGATGTTCTTTCAGTTTCTCTTGGTCAGCCTCATTTAATTTTGTCATTTTCTTAACCTGTCTTCATAAAGTTATCTTTACATTTATCATTCTTTGAGTATTTTTGCAAAATTGAGATGCACCCTTTGCCTTTGACTCCAAGAAAGCTTTTATTTGTCCAATACCTGCATCATGTAAAGACTTGTTTAGTCCTGCTTTTGCTTTTGCTCCGTTATGTTTATACCCTTTCCCATCTTCTTGTTTTTGGGCTTTAGGAGTTCTGACCATATTAGTCAGTTTAGTATCTTCAATGGCTATTCGTCCATATTGATCAACTAAATATGTTGAAACTTTATGAGCATTATATTTACGGCGATCTGCAATTTTCTTATGAACTTGTGCCAAAGAGTCTTGAGTTTTTTGCCAATTTTTACCGCCTATTTCTTGCCTGGACAGCTTCTTTTGCAATAAAATCAATTGTCGATAATTTTCTTTCAGAAATCGTTGATTACGAACACATTTACCGTTACTCAAAGTTAACAGAGTAACAACGCCTGGATCAATTCCGACTTGTAAATCACTATCAGGAAGGGATTTATGTTCTACTTGAAAGACTAAATTAAGATAATAACCATCAGCTTTTTTAGTTAAACTACCATTACGAGGTTGAATTTCCCCTTGATGACGGTTATGAAGTCCCCTAAACTTAATTAAACCAAACTCTTTACCCAATAATAAACAATCCGAAGCTTCTGGATGAAACTTAATTTGTTCAGTTTGTTTCATGGGTAAAGAGATAACAGGATTGCGTTTTGATTTAAACTTTAACTTTCTAAAGTCTCCTTTTTGATAGCGTTTCCATGCTTCCATGAGGTGCATTTGAATACAAGCTTGTCTCACCTTTGCGGGAACATTTTTGATGTTTTCTCGTTGCCAAAGAGTCAATAAAGTAATGCCCACTGAGTCTAACCATTTTCCAGTAAAAGAATTATCTTTTGCTACTTTTCCTGGTTCTTCAATATGCCAATTAGATCGATAAGGAACACAGAAATTACCATCTCGATTGACAATTCGACAAGCTAAGCTTTTAGTCTTATCTTTTTTCCGAGCTTCGTTTTCTTCTTGGTTTAAATAATCACCTTCAGGTAAAGCTTTGGTAATATGCCATTCAACGGGGTAAATATCGGGGTCATTTTCTATCTGTTTAAGATAAGTTTCTAAAGAGTCTTTATCAAGATAGTTTTTGAGAAATTTCTGATTAACGCGCCATCTTCGTTGCTGTTCTTCATAAAGCAGAGCTAAAGCTAAATTATATAGAGGTCGTAAAGCATGAGTCCACTTGTCAAATAAAGCTGTTTGAGTTTCTGATAAATAAGCTTTCATCTGAATAGTGATATGAGCTTGAGTATCTGCTGACATACATTTACACAGTAATCGAAAAAAAGCGTAATCTTGAACTTCTTCTAATCCTAGAAAAACGTTTTTTTCGTTCAAAAGGTGTGATCTTAATCACTTTAATCCAATTCCTTTAACCGGATCTATCGCCTTTTTTTAAATTCCCAAGGCGGTATATAGCAAGCCTAAATCATTTGAATAAAGTAATTTCTGGATGTAAAATAAAAAGAGCAACTTAAAATCAGCAAAAAAAGGGGGATAGAGTCAGATGCAGGAGGAAATCAAAAAGCTTCTAGAGAGCCTTCAAGAGTTTGT
>JBGTNM010000229.1:0-7987 GCA_041743025.1 Microcystaceae cyanobacterium | reverse complement strand
ACGCTCTTTTCAGTGCGTTGTTTTTCCTTAATGCATGATTGCGGACACTATTCACTTTTTAGTTCAAAAAAGGTCAACAGGCTTGTAGGTTTTGTTCTTGGCGTCATCAACGCCATACCCCAATATTCATGGTCAAGAGATCATGCCTACCATCACAAAACCAATGGTGATTGGGAGCGGTATCGCAGTGTTGCAGAATTTCTCTCTACTAAGGAATTTTCCCAACTCAATTCATTTGACCAAAGACTTTATGAATTATTGCGGCATCCATTAATGGCTTTTCCTGGAGGTTTTTTCTACCTCGCTATCAAGCCAAGACTTGTTCTTATTGCGGGAACCTATGATTTTATGGGTCATCTGTTTACTTGCTTGAAGACAAATCGTGGCATGAGTTTATCGGGAATTATCTCTTCTCACAAGTCTAGGAATTGGTACACGGCGGCCGAGTTTTGGGATGTGCTCTTCAACAATATTTGCGTCGTTAGCGGCTGGATTATCCTTAGCTATCTCCTTGGGTCGGGGTTCTTCTTAAGCATATACTCGATCATCTTGACTTTTTCGGCTGTAATCTTCATCTGTGTCTTCTTTGTGCAGCACATTTTTGATGGCTCTTACGCTCACAAAACAGAAGGTTGGGACTATTTTCTTGGAGCGATCGAGGGCAGCAGTTATCTAGAGTTGCCGACAATTTTCAAGTGGTTTACCGCAGACATCGGCTACCACAACATTCATCATCTTTCTGAAAGAATTCCTAATTACCATGTCGAAGCTTGTCATCATCAAAATATTCACCTTCTCTCGAAAGCAAAAACGCTTCGGATCGGCGATATGCTTGACTGTTCCAAGTTTATTCTATGGGATTCTGACTCGAATAGCCTTGTATCGATCGCCTCATTTCGTCAAGTTGCTTAAAGGAAAGTTGGTCATCAAATCATGTTAGCTAAACGAATCTTACCCTGTTTGGATGTTAATGCCGGCCGCGTGGTCAAGGGCGTTAATTTTGTTAATCTGCAAGATGCCGGCGATCCGGTGGAACTGGCCAAAGCCTACAATGATGCGGGGGCTGATGAGTTGGTCTTTCTCGATATCACGGCGACTCATGAGGAACGCGATACGATGATTGATGTCGTCTATCGCACGGCTGAGTCTGTTTTTATCCCGTTGACAGTTGGGGGAGGCATCCAAACCTTAGAAAATGTTAAAAATTTGTTAAGAGCAGGAGCCGATAAAGTCAGTATTAATTCAACGGCTGTCCGCAACCCCGACTTTATTAATGCCGCCAGCGATCGCTTCGGCAAACAGTGCATCGTCGTTGCCATCGATGCCAGACGGCGCAACGATCCTAGCCATTCTGAGTGGGACGTTTACGTGCGCGGTGGCCGGGAAAATACGGGACTTGATGCGGTTGCCTGGGCAAAAGAAGTGGAAAAACGGGGGGCAGGCGAGCTATTGATAACGAGTATGGATGCGGATGGAACCCAAGCAGGATACGACTTAGAACTCACTCGCACGATTGCTGCACAGGTGGAAATTCCCGTCATTGCCTCTGGCGGCGCGGGCAATTGTCAGCATATTTACCAAGTCCTCACGAGCGGACAAGCCCAAGCGGCACTATTGGCTTCATTGCTGCATTATGAGCAGTTGACGGTCGCACAAGTTAAAGCCTACTTGCAGCAGCAGGGAGTGCCTGTCAGAAGCTTGTAAATTCGTCTTCCGATAGATTCTAAATTTCTTCTAAATGTCCTAGTCGCTTGAAAAATGTGTATTAGAATAGAAGAAAATTAACATTTTTTAAAATATGTTGATTCCAATTCTCATATTTGATGTGGCTCTCGTTGCTTGGTCGCTGCATCTGATGCAGGAAGCTGTCGAGCAACAAGAATTCTCCCTGATGCTGGCAGGAACCTTAGTAGCACTGGCTGCTGCTGCTATGCTCGTTGTCTATTTTCTGATGGGTCACTGTTTGAGCTATTTTACTCAGATTCCTTACTATCCTTAGCAAAGAGAGGTTATTTTCTCAGATAAGTGGCTGTCAATAACCTGTCTCAGAGAAAAAAATTAACACCAGGCAACTTGACGAAAGTTAAAGATTTAAGGCAATATAGTAAATGCACTTTGCGGGGTTATAGCTCAGTTGGTAGAGCACCTCAATGGCATTGAGGGGGTCAGCGGTTCGAGCCCGCTTAGCTCCATTAACCTGTGAAGTTTGATGAATTAGACAATTGTGGCTTTACTGCTCAGTTTGCCGCTTTGGTAGGCTTATGATTCCCAATATCTTCTATCGCTGTGACAAGGTGTCATTGATTCACTACAATAGTCAGAATGTGTATTTTAGGACACATCTCTTCGGACAAATATAGAGGAAAACGTTCTCATTGAATTGTTAAATAGCGAGTTGGAATTTAGGTAGATGATTGAAGCAGATCGGCAGTTTGAACATTTTAGCTTGCGCGTGACTCCCCTCCTTAAGTCACTGTATGACGAGCAAATTGTAGAATGGCTCGCGGATAAACTCTATTTTTTCCTCCAAGGAAGTTTTGCTAATTTTTTAGCAGAAGATTTTAATAAATGGAGTGAAAATAACGTCCAATTGATTACTTATGGCGATAGCATTATTCAAGAGGGTGAAAAACCCTTAGTGACGCTCGACCGCTTTTTAGAGAAATACCTAAAAGGGACGATCACAGGTGTTCACATCTTACCTTTTTTCCCCTACAGTTCTGATGATGGGTTTGCTGTCATTGACTATTTACAGGTCAATCCTGAGTTAGGAGATTGGGAAGATATTGAACGCATTGACAGTCAGTTTAATTTAATGATCGATCTCGTCATCAATCACATTTCCAGTAAACATGAATGGTTTGAGCAATTTAAGCAAGGAATTAAACCAGGATGTGACTATTTTATTGAAGTCGATCCTTCACTCAATCTATCCGAAGTTGTCCGTCCCCGCAGCACTCAACTACTGACGAGAGTTGAAACAGTTAATGGAGAAAAACACGTTTGGGCAACCTTTAGCCACGATCAAATAGATGTGAATTTTGCTAATCCAGATGTCCTCATTGAATTTATCAAAATTATTTTATTTTACGTGCAAAAAGGCGTGAAATTTATCCGCTTAGATGCAGTAGGATTTTTGTGGAAGGAAGTCGGGACACCTTGTATTAATTTACCGCAAACTCACCGAGCAATTCGCCTCATTCGAGAAATTTTACAAATGCTCAATCCTTCTGTCGCTTTAATTACGGAAACCAATCTTCCCAATCGAGAAAATCTCAGTTATTTTGGTAACCGAAATGAAGCACACATGATCTACAATTTCAGCTTACCACCTTTGATTGTCAATGCTTTGTTACAGGGAAAATCTGAACATTTAAAAACCTGGATGATGAGTATGCCACCTGCATTGTATGGCTGTGCTTATCTTAATTTTACTGCTTCTCATGATGGCATTGGTTTGCGTCCAACAGAAGGATTGTTAACGGATCATGAATATCAAACACTCTTGCAAAAAATGCAAGATTTTGGTGGCGAAATTAGCCTGCGGCAAAAACCCGATGGAACCAGCAGTCCCTACGAAGTTAATATTTCTTTCTTTGATGCCATGAAAGGAACAGCAAAAGGAGAAGATGAATGGCAAATTGAACGATTTCTCTGTTCTCAAACAATTATGCTAGCTTTAGAAGGAATTCCTGCTTTTTACATTCACAGTTTGCTGGCAACTCCTAACGATCTAGACGGCGTAGAACAAACCAGAATGTATCGTTCTATCAACCGCCATAAATGGAATTATGAAGCATTAGAAAAACAGCTAGAAGATCCCAATTCTTCCCAATCAATTGTTTTAAAGGAACTCTCTCGGCGAATTCAAGTTCGACGCAAACAAGCGGCTTTTCATCCTAATGCGACTCAATATACTCTCCATCCTTTAAATATGGCACTGTTTGTTTTTTGGCGGCAGAGTATGTATCGCGATCAGAGTATTTTTTGTATCAACAATCTGAGCGATATTACGCAAACGCTTTCCCTCGCTAATTTAAATTTAGTTATTACCGATCCCTGGCAAGATTTACTCAGTGGACAGGAAATTACGGATATCTATGATGAATTTATCCTCACTCCTTATCAATGTGCTTGGATTACTAATAAATTTTGATCTTCCTAACTTGCTAGACAAGCCGAAAACCTAGAATTCCGTAAAGATTTTAGTACACCCGTTCTTTCGACGCTCTTTTATCGTACTATTAAGAAATAACCGAAGTATACTGCAATCTTTAGCAGGCGATTTCTTTAAGGCGATGACTGAAGACAAGCTACCATTAACCTCTCAAAATGTCCTGATAAATAGGCTTAAAGCACTACAGGAACTCTTTCCAGAGGTTTTTACTGAGGGTAAGGTCGATTTTGAGCGACTGAAGCAGGCATTAGGGGAATCCGTAGACGAGGGACGGGAACGGTATGGGTTGTCTTGGGCGGGAAAGAGTGAGGCAATTCGGAATTTGCAAGCGCAAAGTGTGGGGACGTTGAACCCTGCGCCAGAGGAGTCGGTTAATTTTGAGACAACGGAGAATCTTTTTATTGAAGGGGACAATCTGGAGGTGTTGAAGCTGCTGCAAAAAAGCTATCACAACCAGATCAAGATGATTTATATTGATCCACCCTACAACACTGGGAAAGAGTTTATCTATCCTGATAATTTCCGAGAAGGGTTAGAGGATTATTTGCGCTATTCGGGGCAGAAAAACGGCGACGGAATTAAGCTGACAACGAATACAGAAACCAATGGGCGGTTTCATTCTAAGTGGCTAAATATGATGTATCCGCGTTTGTTTATTGCTCGGAGTTTATTAAGAAGAGATGATGGGGTGATCTTTGTCAGTATTGATGACCATGAAGTTCATAATTTACGAACTTTGATGAATGAAGTTTTCGGTGAGGAGAACTTTATAGCTTCAATTATTTGGCAAAAAGTATTTTCGCCTAAAAACTCTGCACGTCATTTTTCAGAAGATCACGATTACATCATTGTTTATGCAAGAAATGCAGAAGTGTGGTTGCCAAATTTGCTGGCTCGAACTAAAGAAGCAAATGCACGATATTCAAACCCAGATAATGATCCAAGAGATGTTTGGAGTTCAAGCGACTTAACAGCAAGAAATTACTATGCTGACGGGCAATATGAAGTAACTAGCCCAAGCGGTAGAAAATTCAAGTCTTCAGTTGGAAACTACTGGCGAGTCAGTTATGCAAAGTTCTTGGAACTAGACCAAGATAAGCGTATTTGGTGGGGAGAAAACGGTGGTAGTATGCCTCGACTCAAGCGTTTTCTCACAGAGGTTAAACAAGGAATTGTTCCTCAAACACTTTGGAAGTATAGCGATGCTGGACACACACAAGAAGCTAAACAGGAACTAATTAAATTTGTTCGATTTGAAAATACTGACAATGTTCTGGATACTGTTAAGCCGACAAGGCTGATTCAGCGCATTCTTAAATTAGCAACAACTGCATCAGCTAATGATCTGGTTTTAGATTTCTTTTCAGGAAGTGCTTCTACTGCCCATGCTGTGTTGAAGCAGAATAAAGAAGATGGCGGCAATCGACGCTTTATTTGCGTTCAATTACCTGAATACTTACCTATCGCGGAAACTAAACTTAAAACGATCGCTGATATTGGCAAAGAGCGCATCCGAAATGCTGTTGCTAATCTTGATGAATCAAGAAACGGCGATCTCGATTTGAATGGAGTAGGACAGCATGATCGCGGCTTTAAAATCTTCAAACTAACCGAAAGCAACTTTAAAATCTGGGATGGTACAGCACCGCAGGATGTAGAACAGTTAACCTTAATGCTCGAAGAATTTGCCGAAAATATTCGTCCTGGTACAACCAAGCTGGGAATGCTGTATGAAATCTTGCTCAAGGCTGGATTCCCGTTAACCGCAAAAGTTGAGAAGTTAGACATTGTTGGACAGGAAATTTACGCGATTGAAGACCGGGAATTGTTCATCTGTTTGGAATATGAAATTTTAGAAGAAACGGTCAAGCAAATTCTCCTCTATAAACCCAAGCAGTTTATTAGTCTAGATTCTTCGTTTCGAGGCAATGACCAACTCAAAACAAACACGCAATTACAAATGCGTGATCATGACATTAAATTTAGGACGGTGTAGAACGTATGCAAAACATTCAAGTCGTGAAAACAAAAGTTCCGATCAATTACGAGAAAATCGTTGAATTTTGTCAACGTTGGAAAATCACAGAATTTGCTTTGTTTGGTTCCGTTTTAAGAGATGATTTTTGTCCAGATAGAAGTGATATTGATGTATTGGTTTCATTTGCCCAAGATGCTCATTGGACACTATTAGATTGGGTTGACATGGAAGAAGAGATAAAGAAAATCTTTGAGCGGGATGTAGATTTAATCAGTCGTCGAGGTATTGAACGGAGCCGTAACTACTTGCGTCGTAAAGCAATTCTTAACTCTGCCCAGGTGATCTATGCAGCCTCGTGAACTGAAATATTTACTGGATATGCTAAATGCAGCAAAATTGGCTCAAGATTTTGTTGCTGGTATGACTTGGAAAACCTTTGAAATCGACTTGATGTGTCAGGCTGCGGTCACTCGCCAGATTGAAATTATTGGAGAAGCAGCCCGTAGAATTTCGACCGAAACTCAAGCAACAATCCCTAATATTCCCTGGTCTAAAGTCATTGGAATGCGAAATCACCTAATTCATGAATATGATGATTTAGATCTTGAAATTATTTGGGACACAATTCAGATAGCTTTACCTGATCTAATTGCTGTCTTAGAAAGAATCATCACTATTAGAGAAACATGAAAATTCAATTTGATGGTCAACAGCAATATCAACTCGATGCTGTTAATGCTGTCGTTGAGGTATTTGATGGTCAACCATTAGCAGGTGGGCAATTTGATTTGAATCTTGGTTTTGGAGGAGCTATGACCGAGATGGGTTTTGGCAACCATCTAGAACTATCACCTGAAGAGATCTTAGCAAATATTCAAACTATTCAAAAACGTAATGAAATTGAACCTGTAGAACCGGGGGAAAATACACCGCTTCAACATGAGATGAACTTCTCTATTGAAATGGAGACAGGCACAGGAAAAACCTATGTTTATCTGCGTACTATTCATGAACTTAATGCCCGCTATGGTTTTACTAAGTTCATCATTGTCGTTCCCGGTGTGCCGATTCGAGAAGGCGTTCTTAAGAACCTGGAGATTACTAAAGAACACTTGCAAAATCTCTATGGCAATCAACCCTTTGATTACTGGGTTTACAACTCGAAACGGGTTTCCAATCTGAGACAGTTTGCAAACTCTAATCAATTACAAATTTTGGTTATTAACATTGATGCTTTCAACAAAAAAGACATTAGCGTGATTTATAAAGAGCTAGATGGTTTATCAGGATATCGCCCAATTGAATTCATTCAAGCAACCAATCCCATTGTTATTCTTGATGAACCACAGAATATGGAATCAGACAAAGCGAAAGAAGCGATCGCTAGTCTCAATCCTCTCTGCACTTTACGCTATTCTGCGACGCATAAGAATTTATATAACCTGCTCTACAGACTTGATCCAGTAAAAGCTTACGACATGAAACTTGTTAAACAAATCACGGTTACATCTGCTTTAGAAGAGAATAGTTTTAATCAACCTTATGTTCACTTAGAGTCTATTAAAGCAACAAAAACAAAGATTACAGCTAAATTAACAATCGACGTACAAAGACAAAACTCTCCTACGCGCACTAGTGTATCTATTAGTAAAAATGGAGTTGACCTCTACGAATTATCAGGTAGTCGAGAACGGGTGCATCTCAATTTTGCAAAAATACTCAAAGAATGATAAATGTAAAGATAACTTTATGAAGACAGGTTAAGAAAATGACAAAATTAAATGAGGCTGACCAAGAGAAACTGAAAGAACATCTAAAAGCCATTGCTAAAA
>JBGTNM010000228.1:0-6273 GCA_041743025.1 Microcystaceae cyanobacterium | reverse complement strand
GAGCAAGGAAAACATGAATTTTATTATTATCTTTGACCGGATTGTCATAGAGAGTAGTAAGCTTAATAAATTGCTCAGCAATATAGCCTGTTTCTTCTTCTAATTCCCGTTGCGCGGCACTTAAACTGTCTTCTTTATCTTCATCAAAAGTCCCGGCAGGAAGTTCTAATAAAATATCTTCTACGCCATGTCGGTATTGATGAACAAAGATAATTTCTTGGTTGGAAGTAATCGGTAAAATAAGCGAAATCTCTGGGCGCAGATTGACATAATAATCGTCAATAATTGTTCCGTTGGACAATTCAACTTCATCTTGACGGATTTTGCACCATTGATTATCAATAATCAATTTAGAATTCAGCGTTTTCCATTTTTGGATTTTAGTCATGTTTCCTTAGCTCTTTTTCAAGAAAATTTATATCCAGGCACTTATCAATGTTGTAAAATAATAAGAACTAACTTGAATTTTTACTGTTCTTATGTCCAAAATACCTACATCCTTATACGAAACTGATTATAACCGATGGATTGAGAAAACAGTTGAGCAACTGTGCGATCGCAACTATGAATCAGTAGACTGGGAAAATTTAATCGAAGAGGTGGCAGACTTGAGTCAGCGACAACGGGATAAGTTAATGAGTCTATTAACTAAATTGTTTGAACACCTACTCAAATTAATCTATTGGGAATCTGAAAGGGAATATAATCAACGAGGATGGAAAGGTAAAATTCGCAATTTCCGCCTTCAAATCAAACGGTTACTGAAAAATAGTCCGAGTTTAAAGCCTTTTTTGGCTGAAGTAATCGAAGAATGTTATCAAGATGCTCGTCAAATCGTTATTGACAAAACAGGTTTAGATTCTCATACTTTCCCGATTACTCCAGTAGCCAATTCAGACGAACTTTTAGATGAAGATTGGTTGCCTAAAAAATAGTCCTTATCACCGATTTTCAAACAACAACTTTATCGACGATAGGTAGATAGTCCTGACTAGAAAATGGCTGAAAATCTTCAGTCCATTCTGCGGTCAGATTACACAATAAACGTAATTGAATTGGTGTCGGCACTGGATTGACTCGTTCAACATAAATTTGGAGTCTTTTAGGATCTTGCTTTAGTAATTCATAGACATCTTGTGCAAGATATCGAGGTAAATATCCCACTAAATGATGGTCTTGAGTTTTTAAAAGTAAAGCCGAAGGATCGTAAGAATTTTGAGGATCGGGAGTTAAATATAAGGAATCGTTGCTGTTTAAGTCGTTAACCCTCTCAATCGAGCAGGTTGGGAAATAACGCAGTCCACGTACAAAAAAGTGGACGTGATAAAGTCCCTGTCAACTCGAACCGTAATGATTTCTTTGCTCATCATTTAATCTAACTAGATATTACGAAAACATACATGATATTATAGAGTATTACGTTACTAGTCAGAATGTTCGGATTTATCAACTTAAATAAACCCTACGGATGGACTTCTCACGATTGCGTTGCCAAAGTCAGGCGAATCCTAAAAACTAAGAAAGTTGGTCACGGCGGAACCCTCGATCCAGCAGCAACAGGAGTGTTACCGATCGCAGTTGGAAAAGCCACGCGATTGCTGTCGTTTTTACCGGAAAAAAAAGGTTATAAAGCTAAAATCCGCTTTGGTGTTCAAACCAATACTGACGATCTCGAAGGAGAAGTTATTCAATCTCAGAACGCATCTGAATTGACTTTAGCCCAAGTGCAGCCGTTGCTTGAGCAATTTATTGGGGAAATTGAGCAAATTCCCCCGGCTTTTAGTGCGATTCAACAAGGCGGAAAGCGACTGTACGAGCTAGCCAGAAAAGGGGAAGTCGTGCAAGTCCCCAAAAGAATCGTTAATATTCATCAAATTGAAGTTTTGAACTGGCAGACAGGAGAATTTCCTGAATTAACCCTAACGATTACCTGTGGTGGTGGAACCTATATCCGAGCGATCGCCCGCGATTTGGGTTATCTTCTCAACGTAGGAGGAACGCTAGCGGCTTTGCAGCGCACAGAAAGCTGTGGTATGACTTTAGCCGAAAGTATGACCTTAGAGCAATTAGAAAGTCATTCTTCACAAGCGGCGTTTTCGCTCATTTGTCCCGATTTACCGCTTCAAAATCTTAAAAGTGTGACTCTATCGCCAACAGAAGCACAACGCTGGTGTCAGGGACAAAAAATTCCGCTAGATTTAGCTTTGACGAAGTCAGAGGAAGCTCCGGCTTTTCAAGCCGGAGTCTCTCTGACTGCGCTTGCGGTTCGAGTCTATCAAGCAGAAACAGCGTTTTTGGGGATTGGGGAGTTAGAAAATAGTGGCGAGGTACAGGTTTTGTCGCCTAAAGTAGTATTAATCTAGCTTTGCTGGTAGTTGTGTCGAATTAGCTTGCCCATGATTGCCCAATATCGCCTTTTGTTTGTCAGTGCTGCAAGCAAATCTTGTCAGCCGATCGCGCAACTGCTCAGTGAAATGAAGACTGTCAGTTTTGAGTTAGTCGAGGAAATTTACTCAGATCGGCTATTAACAGACATTACTGAAAAATTATGCCACGTTGTGTTACTTGACGAAGTCATCGCAGGCTCCGGTACGAGTGACTTGTCAACAGAGGTATCTCAGTGGGCGAACCAAATCCGTCCCCTGCCGCTCATCGTTTTAATCGACGATCGCGCTTTGGGTAAAATCGTTCTCCAGGCAGGAGCAGCCGATTACCTACTGCGAGAAGAATTAAGCACGCCTGTTTTAGAGCGATCGCTACGTTTAGCCCTCGCCACTCGGCAACAAATCGCCGTCCAAAACATTGAGAAACCCTTTCGCACCGCTTTTGAACAAGCCGCCGTTGGCATGGCAATCGTTGCCCCATCAGGACAATTGATTGAAGTCAATCAAAAATTGTGCCAGATGTCAGGCTATAGTGCTTCTGAATTGATGGGCAAAACCTTTCAAGCATTAACCCATCCAGACGATCTAGAAATTAGCCTAGAATACGCCCATCGATTGCTAGCCGGTGAAATCTCCAGCTATACCCTAGAAAAACGCTACCTCAGCCAGCAAAGAGAAGCCTTGTGGACTCAGTTGACTTCTACCCTCGTGCGAGACAAGCAGGGCAACCCAGCGTATTTTATTGCTGTGCTTGAAGATATTAGAGAGCGAAAACGCATCGAAGAACAATTGCAATATCGTTTGCGCTTAGAATCTGCGCTGGCTGATGTTTCCAGAAAATTAGCTACCCATCATACTATCGATCTTCAGCGCGTCTTGCAACCACTGGGCATGGCAGTCGGGGCTAACCGCGCCTATTTGATTCGCTTTCGAGCAGAAAGAACGAAAATTGAGAACTTTGACCAATGGTGCGATCCCGATACAGCCTCCGAAAATCTGCAAGATAAGGATATTTCCGGTTTTCGCTGGTGGAAAGCCCAACTCGACGCACAGCAGGTAATTTTAATTACTGACGTGGCAGCCCTGCCTGAAAGTGCCCAAACTGAAAAACGCTATTTTCAAACGATTGGCTTGACTTGCGCCCTCGCCATTCCGATCTGCAATCGCGCTGGACACCTGTGGGGACAAATTGGCTTCGATACCAATGGCAGCAACCACAAACATTGGTCACCCGAAGACATTCAACTGTTGCGAATTGTGGGGGACATCATTTACCGCCACTACGAACGCCTGCAAGCCCAGGAACACTTGCAAGCCTCGCAAGCTCTCTATGCAGGCATTTTCAACCATTCTACCGAAGGCATCTTTTTAGTCGATGTCAGCCCGGACGGTCAATTGATCTACGAAACCATGAACCCCGCTTACGAGAGGATGTCTGGCATTGAGCGCGAAGCCTTTATCGGCAAAACCCCCACCCAAGTCTGGTCTGAGGCGATCGCGCTGCAAAAAGAGCAAAATTACCGAACTTGCCTGAATCGTCAAGAAACGCTCTTTTATGAAGAAACTCTCGATTTACCTGACGGCAGACGGATTTGGCAGATGAGCTTGGTTCCCATGACCGACACACAGGGAAATATTGTTAAATTACAGGGTAGTGCGAGAGATATCACCGAAGAAAGGCGATTTATCGAAGAACAACTGCAATACAGCGAATATCAACGTTTGTTGGCGGCTCTCACCCTCCGCATTCGCCAATCGAGTGAAATTGAATGGATTTTGCAAACGGCTGTTAGGGAAATTCAAAAAACGTTTCACGTCGAACGGGTCTTATTTTTTCGCTTTTTTCCTGACGGCGCAGGGCAAGTCATCCACGAAGCGATCGCCCCTGGCATTCTATCAATGCTCGACGAAACCATCTGGGATCGCTGTGCTTGGGAAATTTGCCAAGAAAAATACACTGAAGGCTACGTACAAGTCTGTGGTGACAGCTACACGACCTCATACCAACCCTGCTATCAGGAATTGCTTGAACGCTACCAAATTCGGGCTAACTTTGTCGCCCCTATCTTCACTGCCAGCACCTCTCTTTCTCCGCCTCCCTTATGGGGCTTACTTTGCCTGCAAGAATGCAGTAAACCTAGAGACTGGACGGACGATGAAGTTAACCTGTTGCAACAACTGGCCGATCAGTTAGGCATTGCCCTAGCGCAAGCAGAGTTACGCGAACAAGAAAAAACGCAGCGTCTAGAACTCGCTCGTTCTAATGCTGAATTGGAAAATTTTGCCTACATTGCCTCCCACGATTTAAAACAACCCCTCCAGATTATTGCCGACTTTGCCCAATTGTTTGTGCGCCGCTATCAGGGACAACTTGACGAGCGAGCAGATCGTTACATCCATCACATCATGTCGGGCACGCGGCACATGGCCAGACAAATTGAAGACCTGCTTGCCTATTCACGGGTAGGGCGCGGCCAACCTAATTATCAACGACTCGATTGCCGACAGTTGCTAGAACGGGCGATCACCAACCTCCAGAGCGACATTCAAGCGTCAGGTGCTACTCTAACCCTACCCGCTACTTTTCCCACCCTCTACGCCGAACCGAGCGTCGTTCAATTGTTTCAAAATTTAATCGCTAATGCCATTAAGTATCACAGCGACGCTCCAGTGGCGATCGCGATTCAAGTGACTCAGCAAAGCAATGAATGGCTATTTTCCGTCAGCGACAACGGCATCGGCATCGATCCTCAATATTTCGAGCGCATTTTTCAAATTTTCCAACGGCTGCATACTGAGGAAGAATACCCTGGTACAGGCATCGGTCTAGCTATCTGCCAGCGCATTGTCACCCGACACGACGGACGCATTTGGCTAGAGTCTCAAGTCGGACAAGGCGCGACGTTTTACTTCACTATCCCCCAACACCTCGCTTAAAGGGACAGTGATCGTGCTAAAGGATGAGCTAGTAGCAGGAAGTTGTCAGAGATAAGACTCATTTAAACTGTTATTATCTGCAACAATCGCAATTTGGTCGGCAAAAACCGTTAAATCGCTAGGTCTGATGACAATCACGAGAGATTGCGATCGCGCTCGCTGACTTAGCTGTATAAATTTGCAAACATAAATTTAACCAGTCTATTCCTTTGTTAAAAGGCAGATGAGACAATCGCTTGCCTTAATTAAGTGGGTTGAATGTTAACCATGATTTTTAACCTTTAAAAACCGCTTATGAGCAACCGCTATATGCCCAAAAACGTGTTACTTGTGGAAGATTCCCCCAGTTATCAGGAGCTTATTTTAGAAGCGTTTGAACAGCTTTCTCAATCCTGCCAACTGCACATTGTCAGTAATGGGGAAGATGCGTTAGCCTACCTTCGCCAACAGTTATCAAATGCCACCATTATCCGTCCCGATCTAATTTTGCTCGACATCAACTTACCTAAAATGAGTGGGTTAGACGTGTTAAAAGTCATCAAGCACGATCGCGACTTGCAATCGATACCCGTCATCATCCTCTCTGCCTCTCATCAACTGTCCGATATTCGAGAAAGCTACCGACAACTTGCCAATTGCTACATCCAGAAACCGAGCAACTGGGAAAATTTGTTTAATCTCATTAAAGAAATTCTTTTCTTTTGGTTTCAACTTGTCACACTCCCCCCACGAGAAGCCAAAATGTAGGGGCGAATTGCGATCGCCCTGACCCCTGCGTTCGCCCTGGCCAACGGATGTGTCGTAGACATTGAGCAGGGCAAACGCACACGTTTCGTAACAATTAATGTGGACTAGGCAGTGACTATGTTTAAGGCACTAAGGACATCCTTAAGATAGTTGTCGTCCCAGCCAGCCTTAAGCCGTCTGGTCTTGACTCCTACTTTGCTTTTCT
>JBGTNM010000227.1:0-1934 GCA_041743025.1 Microcystaceae cyanobacterium | reverse complement strand
TGTTTTCTGGTTGATTGAGTATTCCAATTCTAGTTTGGAAAAGGACTTAAATATCAAAACTCGTATCTATGCAGAAGTTGGTATTAAAGAATATTGGGTAGTTAATCTGAAAAAGAGACAGCTTATTGTTTTTAGACAACCGCAAGATGCTGAATACGCTTCTAAATCAACTTTGAGTTCAGGTCTGATTTATCCTTTGGCATTTGCCGATGTTGCTATTACAGTCACTTCCATCATTAGCAGTTAGAGAAACGCGATCGCAATTTATACAGTTGTTTTAACAATATTTACAATTCGCTTAATTTAAACTACTCAATAATATATATTCAGCTACAAGTATCTTTCTGCGTAATTATTGTGACTCATTTTGGAATCATTTGTCCTGCTGAATCTGGACATCTTAATACCTTTTTTCCGCTAGTACAGGAATTAAAAAACCGAGGTCATCATCTCACCTTTATTACCTTGGTAGATGTTCAGCAAAAAATCTTAGCAGCAGGCTTTGAAGTCCAAGTGATAGGAGAGGATTTATTTCCTTTGGGCAGACTCAAGGAGCGTTTTATTCAACTAGGTCAGTTGAACGGTTTGGCTGCTTTAAAATACACTATAAATATATTCAAAGATATAGCAGAGAGCGTCCTTAAAGATGCACCAAAAATTGTTGAAGAAACTGAAATAGAAGCATTATTAGTAGACCAAGCAGAAAGAGAAGAAGGATCTGTAGCCGAGCTTGCTGGTATTCCCTTTATTACGATATGCAGTGCCGTAGTACTTAATCGAGATCCAGAAGTTCCACCTTTTAATACGCCTTGGCAGTATGGTTTAACTTGGAAAAGCCGTTTACGCAATAAATTAGGCTACAAGATACTCAATAGCGTAACTAAACCAATTGGCGAAACAATTGATGATTATCGTCAAAGATGGAATTTACCTTTGCACTCTAGTCCCAACGATGCCTATTCTCAGTTAGCACAAATTACTCATCAACCCCAAGAATTTGAATTCCCACGCCATAATTTACCGAAGTGCTTTCATTTTACTGGTCCCTATCACTCTGAAGCTAATCGCGAACCGATTCCTTTTCCCTGGGAGAAATTAACTGGACAACCTTTGATTTATGCTTCGATGGGAACTTTACAAAATCGCTTAACGGACGTGTTTGCCAAAATTGCTTCAGCTTGTGCAGAATTAGATGCTCAATTAGTAATTACTTTGGGGGGGGCAGATATTCCAGAATCGTTATTAAAACTGCCTGGAGATCCTCTGGTGATCAGTTATGCACCTCAACTACAGTTGCTGTCCAAAGCTGCTTTAACTATTACCCATGCCAGGGATGAATACTACTTTGGAATGCTTAACCTATGGTGTGCCGATGGTAGCAATTCCTATTGCCAACGATCAGCCAGGAATAGCCTCCCGTATTGCTTGGTCAGGAACAGGGGAGACGATTCCTGTCAAGAAATTAACTGTTGATAATCTACATAATGCGATTAAAAAAGTTTTGATAGAAAATTCTTATAAAAACAATGCCTTAAGGCTAAAAGAAGCGATTCAGCAAGCAGGGGGAGTGAGTCGCGCAGCGGATATTATAGAACAAGTAGTATCAACAGGTAAGCCAGTCTTGGCTTAAAGCAGAACTTTGCTACTTCAAGCTTAAAACTATGATCGCGATCGCTTTAAACACTATTAATTTGGCAACGCTCAAACATGAAGTCTTTAGTTAGAAAACTTGGCTTAATCGAGAATTTATTTGATACTGCCCATAGTTTAGGCAGCATGATCTACGTCAATATTGTCAGATTAGAAGGAACAATCAACCCTGATTTGCTCAAACAGGCTCTGGACTTGGTGCAAAAGCACTATCCTATGCTTCAAGTTCATCTTGTCAAATTAGAGGATGATAACTATTTTCAATCAGCAGGAACTTTAGATAT
>JBGTNM010000226.1:0-9532 GCA_041743025.1 Microcystaceae cyanobacterium | reverse complement strand
GGTTTAAATTCTCTATTCCCCTAATAGGAAATAGTCACTAGAGAAAACCTCTCGTTTATTTGAAGCCGAAGTGTTTAAATTCTCTATTCCCCTAATAGGAAATAGTCACGACTATTGGAGTCCGGCGAGGCGTTAGTTAACGGGTTTAAATTCTCTATTCCCCTAATAGGAAATAGTCACCCTAAGTCTCCTATCCGTCAAGTGCAATTATTTTTAGTTTAAATTCTCTATTCCCCTAATAGGAAATAGTCACTTAAGTTCTAGCTTCTGTTCTGTTGTTGGTAATGTTTAAATTCTCTATTCCCCTAATAGGAAATAGTCACGCCATTATTGCGATACTGGCTACTCAAATGGTTCGCGTTTAAATTCTCTATTCCCCTAATAGGAAATAGTCACTAGAGAAAACCTCTCGTTTATTTGAAGCCGAAGTGTTTAAATTCTCTATTCCCCTAATAGGAAATAGTCACTTTTTTAAGGAATTTTGCCACCAGTATTGAAGACGCGTTTAAATTCTCTATTCCCCTAATAGGAAATAGTCACACCCGATTAACCAAAGCACAAGCCGATAAAGTCGGTTTAAATTCTCTATTCCCCTAATAGGAAATAGTCACGACGAAATAATTGCAACAAAGCCTCTAATTCCTTAGTTTAAATTCTCTATTCCCCTAATAGGAAATAGTCACCTGGGCTTGATCCCGATGAGTTGCTTTACTTCAGTTTAAATTCTCTATTCCCCTAATAGGAAATAGTCACCTTCACAATTTCAATCCGCAAGTGAAAATAAGCGTTTAAATTCTCTATTCCCCTAATAGGAAATAGTCACCTTGATTTCTAGTCCGGTGATTGCCTGAAATTCTGTTTAAATTCTCTATTCCCCTAATAGGAAATAGTCACGATTGAAGCACAATCCCCTTGCCAACAATATTATTGTTTAAATTCTCTATTCCCCTAATAGGAAATAGTCACATAGCAATGAGGCCCAGCCAAATTGAAATCGACTGTTTAAATTCTCTATTCCCCTAATAGGAAATAGTCACCGGCAACTTTAGGCAATACATCCTCAGCAAATAATTGTTTAAATTCTCTATTCCCCTAATAGGAAATAGTCACCCTACGGCGGTACAATACCCGACCTTTTAGCTTTACTGTTTAAATTCTCTATTCCCCTAATAGGAAATAGTCACCAGTTTTAGGGCGGCCCTTACGGGGTCTAGTCATTGTTTAAATTCTCTATTCCCCTAATAGGAAATAGTCACTTCGGGAGTCTAGAAAGCAGTTGTAGTAAGGATTTGCTGTCGCAACTGCGCCGCACCCCCTTTATTCTCGCATTTGACGAATGACCAAGCAAGGAAAAATCGCTGAAACCTTTTCTCCATAAGGTGCGCCGCGACTTTTTTAAGAAAAGAGGGCTGAAAGATAAGCACCATCAAACTTATAGCGATTTTCCAAAAGTCCTTCATTTGTACACCTACTACGCGGCGCAAATTTTCCTATCCAGATGTTAACACCCCTTTACTATCCAAAGTTGTTACTGTCACTCCATCCAGATCACTGTCATCAAACATAACCGTGTAATCATCAAAAGAACGGGGATTTTCAGAATTAGAGTGAGTAGACAGGCGAGAAAATAACTGATGGACAGGAATATTGCCGTATTTGCTTTCATGAGAGAAAATCCACAACCCTCGCACTGCCATAAACCCCCGTGCTGAGGAGCGATCAAACTCCCATGCCTTAAGTACCGCCTCCCAAAATAATTCTAGATCCTTTTCTGTTACCGATTCATCCCGTAAATGAGGATTATAAAACAGATAGGATTGATATAATCCGTAGGGAATCATCTCTTTTCGTCCCATTGTCTTATTATCCTTCCCTTCTTTAGCTTCTGTAATAGCACATCGAGTAATCGTCAGAGATTGGGGTAAAACAGCATCTAAACTACGCGCAGGGGAAACCTGTATTGGCCCCCACACTTGACCTGCTTTCAATCCAGTGGACAAAACGCCCCCAAACATCCGTATATCATAGAAATTTGATTGCATCCACTTATTTACTGCTGCTTGCTGTTCGGGAGTGCCTTCTTTCATCCCCTTTGTATAATTATCTGTAGCAATGTACCCCCGTTGAATGGTGTTATTGAGTACAGAACCTTCTTCGATAAAAAGCTTGTATTTTTCCGCATCTGGTTCATCTTTACAGCGTATATTGATATAATTACGAATTTTTCGTTTAATACAAGCATCTGTCACTAATCCATTGCTCGTTTCGGGATCAATACGGGGTTGATTTCCCGCATCTGGATCGCCATTGGGATTACCATTAGTACAATCAAACAGCAAAATCGCATCGTGTTTTTTGCTGACATCGTTATGAATCGCCATGATTAGTTGTCCTCCTGTTGAGTAGATTCAGATTTAGTGAAAAATTCAGCACGGCATTGAGCAAAACCAATAAAAAACTGTGCTTGTTGACGAACATTTAAGGTTTTGGGTAAATCGGTATCAGGATTGTAGTTTCCCAATTTTAAAAACTCCTCATCTAAGCGAGTTTTGAGTTTAAAAAGCATTCCCCCTACTTTCGTTTGAGCATCTCGATCTTCTAGATGGTTGGCAATACATCCGTAGTAAAGTCGAGGAAAAACCGTTGCAGGGGTAGTAGATAATGCTTTGAGAGAGCGATAGACATTGCTATCTTCTCTAATAAAGTTTTTTTCATCCGTTTCAGAGGATTTCTCCCTTTTTTTAGAAACACTGTCTGGATGTTGAGCGACTATTTGCGCCCTGTGCATCAGAAAAGCAATTCGCCCTAGATAATAAGCAAATTTTTCAGGGGAAGACAGAGAATTTTCAGTCATTTTGTTCAAAAGTGAAAGATAAAAGGATAAAGCTTTAATGCGATCGCAGAAGTTAAACCAATCTTTTTTCTCATGGATCGGTTCTAAACAAATACGATCCATAACTCGCATTGCATAGATATCAGGTAACGTTTCACCGAGTAATACCGCTTTAATTAAGGCTAATTCAACCGAATCAGTGTGTTCCTTACGAGGATCTCGAAAAGCACAGTTTTTTAATGCCCAAAGGGGTTTTGCTCGCTCATTCGGCGTAAATTTGATTTCCTTCTGAGACGCAATAAACCGATGAATATTAGTTTTAATCTTGTCCGCAGTCGTTTCATTCCAGCTACTAACCGCAATCCTGCCTTTATTTCCCTTTAAAACTGCTAAATAGAAAGGTTTATCTCGTCTAGGAAGTTTTCCGGTTTCGATGCTTTGAAATAACTTCTCTGCTATCTTTGCACCTTTGTCTTGTGCATCTTCCCAAAATTCTTCAGGATCATCCCAAAAATTAGAATTAAGACTAAATCCCTCACTCCAAAAGACAAAAACTTGATTTCCCTGTTTATAGTGAAATCTTTTATCTGTGAGTAGGAAGTTAAGAAAGGAATGAACCGCGATCGCCTCATTAAATCCAATGGGAGCATTATTATTGCCATCCCAACCGTAGGAAGTGTAAGCATCCTTATCAAAACTGGTTAAAGCTGCCCCTGCTGACTGAGTATTAGGCACTCCTTTGATTTTTTGCGCCATTTTCCGCTTTAACGTTAACTGCTTCTCCCCACTAAGGAGACAAGTTCCTTCAATAGTATCCTGCTGACGAATAAAGTAATTTACCCAAAATTCTCGCACTTTTGGACGATAAGTAATCCTATCGCTGTTATAAGTGAAAACAAAACGCGCTCTCTCCCAACAAAAAGGATTATTCTTCTTAGATTGTTCTCGGATTTTTTCATCAATTGCGTTAACATCGCAGCTAGAAACATAATCTAAGACCCGTTTAACCGCTTCATCTTGGGTTTCTTGCCAGCATTGCCCTAAAAGCTCTAAATAAAGCTTTTGACGCTTTTTTCCTCGCTCTCCCACCCCAAAAACATACTCTCCTGCATCGTCGATTAAAAGGGGTTGATCAGCGTTTCGCAAAAGTTCAGGAACAAGCAATTTTTCTCCCGATTTTGGCTTTTTACCGTCAGATTCAGGCAGAATAGTAATAGTCCACTGATCATTATCTTCAAAATTAACCCGCCAATGGACAGTTACTATTCCATAACCTGTTTGATCCTTAGATTGCAGTGTTTTTGAGCATTCATAGAGTGTTTTTAGCATCTTTGTCTATTTTTCTCCTCAAAAGTAGTCTCTAGGAAATATTCACCACACCATCTACCATCCGCGCATGAAACAATTCAGGAATGACTTTACCTTTGACATAGTTTTTGGTCGCAGGATCTCGCCAACTAATGCTACCTTTAGGATCTCGGACAAAATGCAACGCTTTTGGCATCATTCCCAGATCCATCTCTCCTTTTAACTGAGATTGATCTTCATTGGTTGCCCAAGTAAAAAAAGCTGGATATTCTCGACAGCCAAAATAAGGCTGTTTGAAGCATTGTCCCCCATCTACACGCCGTTTTAGCTGGGGAATGTATTTCTCTGCTGGTTCAGTGGCGTGAGGCTCTAAATCGAGGTTAAACTCAACTATATAGGCAATATCTTTGAGAATAACGTGATTTTGTTGGGATCTATCTTCATTAATGAAATAATGTCCTTTTCCACCATTTTTCATCCATTTTTTCGCAGTTTGAAAGCTTTGTTTGGATTGTCCCATGTTGCGCTGCATATTTAGGGTGCGGATGGGTTTTAACACAACAATGCGATGAATCACATAGCGAATCTCAGGTTTCCAGAAAATCGCCTGTAATAGCCCAATTGCAGCAGTAGGAGTCATAATTGAATAGGTATGGGGTTCTGCCTTGTATTCAGGGCGAGTAAATAACCCATAGTCTCCCCAAAACTTAATTTTCATGATTGCTTTTTTAGGAGTACCTGCTTTACTATTAATTAAACATACCATACTTACTAGTAAAAGTGTATTAAGAAATGTCACATTTTGCCCGTATCACCCAAGATCAGCGAAGACAATCACTATGCGTTCATTTAAGAAGCGTATCTAATTTAGCTTCGGAAGGATTACCCGATTTTCTTAAAGAAATCGCTTATTATGCGGGTTTATGGCATGATATAGGTAAATATAGCCCAAAATGGCAGGATTATTTACTAAATAAAGGAAACATGAAACCTCATGCTTTCCAAGGAGCGAGAATTGCTTTAGAGTGGGCAGAAAACGAAGGAATAGACGAAATTCCCGCTATTTCCTACGTTATAGCAGGTCATCATACTCATTTAAGAAGTCAAGATAATTTGTTAGATGAATATCCTTCTGATAGTGACGATTGGAAAAAATGCTTAGAAATTGCCCAAACTGAAATTAATAACCTGCTGCCTAAAATGCTACCAGAGATCAATTTACCTGTTTTGCGTCGAGAATTTGCCATTAGAGTGCTGTTTTCTGCTTTAGTTGATGCAGATCGCTTTAATGCGATGGAATTTGAGGCAGGAAATGAAAATCCTGCCCTTGAGTTGCGTAACTATCAATTAGTTTCAATTCTCGCTTCTAAATCAAATCTTTCCAGTTTACCTGAAAGTAAAACTAAGATAGATGAACTCAGAAACGTCTTCGCTGATTATTGTATCAAATCTGCCGAAAAAGCTAAAGGGTTCTATCGCCTAACAGGGGTATGTGGTATCGGAAAAACCCTTAGTAGTTTACGTTTTGCCTATTTTCACGCTCAAAAACATCAGATGAAAGGGATTATTTATGTTGCTCCCCTAAAAGTTATTATCGAACAAACGGCTAAAATTTATAAAGAGCAATTAGGAGAAGATAACGTCTTAGAACATCATAGCGATTATGAACCAACTCTTTCAGAATATGTTAACTATAAACTAGATACAGAAAGATGGGATAAATCTTATATTGTGACTACTGGTGTTCAGTTTTTTGAATCTTTATTTTCTCATAAACCCAGTCGTTGTCGTAAGTTACATAATATTATTAATCGAGTCATTTTAATTGATGAAGCGCAAACAATTCCTCCTAAATTTGCTAGTTGCATTCTCGATGTTTTAAATACCTTAGTCAAAGATTATGGCTGTACTGTGGTTTTAATGAGTGCCACTCAACCTGCTTTTGATCGCCTTAAACGTTCTGAAATTAAAGACATCAATTTTATTGATATTATTGAAAAAGATGAAATCGCTAAGCAATTTAAATGCTTAAAGCGAGTTACCTATCGTTCTATGCTAGACACTTCATGGACATGGAATGATTTAGCCCAAGATATTAAAGATTCAAAATTTAAACAAAGTTTAACCGTTGTTAATACTACCCAATTAGCGAGAGAGGGTTACTATCAATTAAAGGAATTAGTAGGAGGAGATTGGTATCATTTATCCTCAAGAATGTGTCCAGCCCATCGCAGTCAAATTATTAATTATTTACCAAAAAATAATGAAGATTGGCATAAATCTTGTCATTTAATTAGTACCTCTATTGTTGAAGCTGGCGTTGATCTTGATTTTCCGAGAGTGTATCGTCAATTAACTTCATTAGATTCTATTATTCAAACCGCAGGCAGAGGCAATCGTAATGGCTTTCTAGAATATATAGAAGCAATTGTTACTATTTTTGAACTGGCAGAAGATAATAACAAAGTAGATGAAAACTTAAGAAAGAGAATAAATATTACAAAAAATATTATTGATAAAGACCCTCAAGCTCTCGATAAAAAAATTCTTGAGTCTATCGATTTATATTTTAAACAAATCTATACTCAATGGAACGATAGCGAAATTCAAGGATTAAGAAAACAATATGACTATCCTGAAGTCGCTAAAGCGTTTAAACTCATTGACGAAGACTATAAAATATCAGTGCTTTGTCCTTGGGATAGGGGAATTCAACACATTGAAGAATTACAAAATAAAGAGAATTTAATCCTAGAAGACTATCGAAAAATTCAACCTTACTCTGCAATGGTTTCTCAGAAACAGGCTAAACAGGATAAATTAGTCAAAAAATGTGAGAACGGACTCAATATTTGGAGAGCAGACTATGATGAACACACAGGATGTTCAAAAACTTAAAAGGTTTTTATGAAATCAATCTTAAGGCACGTTCAAAGCTCGCTCTTGGTGGGTTACGGCGGATAGCAAATTGACCAGTGAGTAGGATGACGTATCGCCGGATGTCCCCTGAAATGAGGCAGTCCGGTCTTGGGGTCTCCCCAAGTGGAGGAACTGCCGTGCCGGAGGAAACCTCCGGCATTTCAGGGGACTCCCTAACCCACCCTACACAAAGACTGTTTATTAATAATTATTGATTGCTCATTGCTTAAGCGGTTTCTTCTAACCAAACGGTCGGCTGTTGGCTGGGACGAGTCGGCAACTGCATCAAGCCGATTTCGGTTAAACGAATGACAGTGCTTAATGTCTCGACGAGCTTGGGATCGAACCAAGTTCCGCTCTGTTGTTGACAAGCTTGCAAGGCATCTCCTGCGCTGTCGGCACTGCGATCGCTTCTCGGTTGAGTAAGTTCTTGAAAATGAGTAACTAACCCTAAAATTCGGGCTTCTATTGCATTTTCTTCGCCTTTTAAGCCATCTGGCTTGCCACTACCATCCCAATGTTCTAATTGATGTAGGACAATACTGCGGATAGCAGCGAGTTCCGGCATGGTAGAGAGTAATTGCGCCCCCAACAGCGAGCGATCGCGCCAAAGGGCTAGGCTGGCTTCTCCTAACTGACTTTGTGTCTGAGTAAATACCTCAATGGGAGCTTCTGCTAAGCCAATACGAAAGAGCAACCCCGCTAAGCGCAACCGCCGCAACTTGAGAGTAGGTAAGTCCAACATCTGACCGAGGGTTTCACAGAGGGCAGACACTTGTACTGAAGCCACCGGATTGTCTTGATCTCGTTCGTCTACTCGCTGTGCCATTCGTAAGAACGCCTGCAACTTATTGGCAGCCAGATTGCGGTTGAGGCGCAAGGCTTGTCCTTTGAGTTCGACCAGTTCCCGCGCCTGGCGGTTAACCGTCACCAGTTGCTGTTGGCTGGTTTGCAGGTAGGTGACAATGCGCGAGACAAAGCCTGTGAGGTCGGTCGAAATCGCAGGAGGCGCGGCCGCTATTTGAGCTTGTTGTTGTCGCAGGTGATCGGCTAGCACGTTATGGTAGGGGCGAAAACGTTCGATTAAGATTGTTGCGGCAGAATCGACTAAGGCGCGATCAAACGTCCACAATCCGAAAAATTTGCGCTCCACATCCACTTGGGGCTGGCTGTCAGCGCGATATTCTTCGGTAGACAACTCGTGACAAAGTACCATTGCTGCATAATCGGGAGCGAGGATAATCAAATTCCACTCGTTAACGAGGCTGTCTGCGGAATTTAAATCAATTAAAGAGACATTTTCGAGGTTTCCCGTCTTGTGGCTGGCCAATCCACTGTCAGCTACAGCCGCGATCGCCACATGGTGAGAACAGCGAGCAATTTCATAGTAACGTTCGGCTTCCTGCAAGTACCATTTTCCCTGCTGAAAAGTTACCAGAACCAGAGGCTGCTGTTCGGGAACATCTTGACAACTTTGCAGAATGTGGTCTTCTAAGGCGTGGCAGAGAGCAACAAGGGTCGTTTTGAAGTAAACACCGTAGCTGGCGGGAAGTTGTCCGTTAGGAAGTATCGCTTTGAGTTGGTTGAGAGTGGAATCTGCTTGCATGGGTGGCGATCGGCTGTGATAGTTATTTTGTCTTAAATAAGAGATTGGGAACTAGAAAAATTCTCTAGTCCCTGCGTTTGCTTACTTTTCCGACTCCATTAGGGAGAAAAACCCTGGAACGCGCCCAGTCGCAGCCGAACCGTCTTTCTCAGAGACGATAACGGCACTAATTTGATCGCTAAGAAAAGCGACTTTTTTGTCGGTCTGTTTCTCACAAGTCAATTCAATCAGTTGAGGGGTGGGGGAGCGCATGGCAGTGATGATTTTCTCATAGAGGGATTCTGCATCCTTAGCTTCCTTGCGTTGAACTGATACGGGAATGGGAGAATATTTCAAGGTCACGTCAATGCTAATCATAAAGGCTCCTATCGCCAACGACGAATGGTAAGATAAAATTCGCTTCTCAAGCCACTTTAAAGGAATGAGGAGGTAATCTTTAGACTTTGTTAAGAATTTAGGTGGCAAACTCTAAACGTATACATTAATATAGTGTAAGTTAAGAAAAGTAAACTTTTCTCACATTTCGTTTAAGCTTCTGCTTGCTTCGAGCAGACTTAAAAAGTTAAACGAAAGTAAAAACTCTAAACCCTGTCCTTATAACGTTTCGGAGATTTTCGCTATGACCATAGCAGTCGGACGCGCCCCAGTCGAAAGAGGATGGTTTGACGTCCTCGACGATTGGCTCAAGCGCGATCGCTTCGTCTTCATCGGGTGGTCTGGACTACTGCTGTTCCCCTGCGCCTTCCTGGCTCTCGGCGGCTGGCTGACCGGCACCACCTTCGTCAGTTCCTGGTACACCCACGGGTTATCGAGTTCCTACCTAGAAGGCTGCAACTTCCTGACCGTTGCCGTCTCCACCCCGGCCG
>JBGTNM010000225.1:0-2222 GCA_041743025.1 Microcystaceae cyanobacterium | reverse complement strand
CGTCATCGGATGCTCGGACTGGCTTGCGGTACACTCTGTTTTTAGGGAAGGCATGGGAGAAAATCGTCAAAACGGTTGTGGTGACTGTATTTTGACGTCTTTCGTGCCTTCCCGTTCAAAAGTCTGGTGAGATATTCGGGTGAAAATGCTTGGTGAACTTTATTCCACTTACATGCGTTCTAATATGCTCGTAATCAATGTATGGAAACAAGTCTTTTGCTAGCAACCCTTCTGTCACTAGTTCTTCATAAAATTCTCTCCAAGGAGACGTTTCCCTGTTCTTTCCAGTTTTATACCAGCCAAGAAATTGGTCTAAGCTATTAATTCGAACTCTAATCCTGAGATCATCTTTGCTCTTTGAGTCAATAGGCATTTTGTTATCATCTAGTATTCCCAGCTTTTCAAAAAGATACTGAGATGCCTTATACCTCTTAAAAACACCTCCTACAGGTTGATACTGATTGATTCTCTTGCCCTTAACTAAAAGATATTCTCCGTCAACTTTTATTCGAAATAATCCTGAAATAGAAATTCGTATGTATTCTTCTTCCTTCTCTTTAATGCTCTGAGGCATTTCTATATCTGAAATCAAGAATTTCGAAAAAGATAATATTTCGCCCTCACTTATGCCATTTAATTTGCTACTTAAATCTGCTTCGTGTTTTGCAGGTTTTTTGTTCCTGGGTTTTTCTCCAATTTTAGGTGGCCAAAACTCTATTTGCCGACCCTGAAAAAAGGACACAACATATATTAATACAACGGAAATGGAGATCAATGCAAAACATATAGCAATCGAATATGAAGCAATAGGGGTTTTTGCTAGCCATTCAAACAGTTCTTTCATTGTTCGCCCTTGCAAAGTTAATTCTTTAGCATTTAGTTTTCGGAGAGTCTTGAAAAGCCGAACTTTATCTTGAAATAGCTAATATTACTTTTGCATATAACTTCCTAAGTCTTGGTTTGAGCTGAAATTTTTAGCATTTGACGCTAACAAGCTGATGCTCATCCTTGACGTGAGGAATAAAATTCGTCTATTTTTCACCCAAGTATATATTTACAAACTCAATTGCTGCATCTGGGCTTATTTCATTTAGCGCATCTCTAAGCTGCAAAACCATCTCAGCGCCTGGGTCGCGCACCTCATTGACCCAGCGATAGACGTTTGATCGCCCGACGCCCATCTTTACGGCCACCTGGTTCTGGCTAATGCCGTAGGTCTCTAATACTTGTCGTAGCGCTTTGCCTGCCTGTCCCATGCTCCTGATCCTGTCAGAAGGTCATGACCCGGTAAATGGCACCGATTGGACTACGTTCGTGATATCCTCAACGTAGCCTAATCGGGAACGTCGTCATGCCATCTATTCATAACCCTTCCGAGCCTACGAAGTATTCACAAGCTCACCCCGCCATCCACCTCCGTCACTCCGCCTTTTTGCTTGCTGCAACAACACGCCAGCCCACCGAGCCAGCCGCCGAAAGCCGCGAACCTGTGCAGCTCATGGTAATTGGCAGCGCCCAGGGCATTGAAGCGATCATCCAAAACCTGCACCTGCGCGGTTTTGCCCACATCAACGAATGGAGCCTTGCCATGCCCCACAGCTCTGGCAAACTCATGCGGGTGCTCACCCGGTGGGTGCAACAGTAGTCATAAAATAGGCACAGGCAAAGCTTTCTGCCAAATTTGATTAACCTGCTCTCCAAATACAGCCACTCATCGGCTGGGTCGAACCACTCGAACTAGCTTGCCTGTCAAAGGTTCTGCCTCAGCAATGGCAGCGTCAATGCGGTTTGCTAACGCTGCCCAGTTACGATCATTGGAGCAGTTAATAATGCCGCCATGGTCGAGTTGCACGCGATGGAGCCGCTTAAAGTCTTGGCGGTTCAGAGTCAAAACGGCCCGATTTTCACGAGTGGCAAAAGATAACACCTCATCATCAGGGATTTTTAAGCCCGCATTGCCCGCATCTTGCACAGTCAAGACGTCGTGGCCCAAGCCCCGCAGCAACTCTACTACCGGATAGGGAAAGTGTTCATCGGCATAGAGTCTGGCCAACGCTAGGCCGCCTCGTTAGCTTGAATTTCCGCCTCAATTTCTTCAGCATAGGCAGCGGCGTAGATCCAAGCGTTGGCCAGATCGCTGGCGGTGAGGGTGGGATAACTGACTAACAAATCAGCATCGCTGTAGCCCTCTCGACGGGCTTCTGCCAGTCCCCAGACCGGAA
>JBGTNM010000224.1:0-2510 GCA_041743025.1 Microcystaceae cyanobacterium | reverse complement strand
TCTTTGCTTAACTTTATTCTTTTTAAAATTTCAACACTCCTTTTCTTCTTTAGCTTTCCTTTATTATTCTCTCTATCTCTTGCTATTTCTACCTTTCAATGACTTTTCTTTTGTTAACTTATGTGTGCCTAACGGATAGCTATTATGCGTTCCCAGGCAGCCTTCATTTCTAATCTTCTAGAGGGGGTAAACCTAACGAAGATGACACAAAGTGCCAGAGCGGAAATTTTGCCTCTTTTAGTGCTAAGGACTCTCAAAGTTAGTTTTGAAAAGTAATCTCTGAAATCTATATCCAGCAAGACTTACAGGCTTTTTAGCTCAATCGATGAGTGAGCCAATTTGGCCGTCACTGGTGAGAATCGGCCAGATTTTGGCGTTGGTCATTTTTGCTTTTTTGATGGCTGAAATGCTTGCAGGACAAGCTTTTTGAGCTATCTTGCCCTTGGTGTCAGCTTCGCCAGGTTTGCTCCTAGGGTACGATCGTTTAAGATTTGAAGAGCCGAAAAATTGACATCTGTAAATTTTATGCTCTCTCAAATCGTCCGCCCTTTGGTACAGACACAGATCCGTTTACTGGCGAACACTCAGGCGACCTATGCCGTTCTGAGGGAAACCATTTCCCGTTGGTTGGGATATCTAGGGGTTCAAGCGAGAGTCACCCACCTCGCACCAACGTCAGATCAAATTCAAATTTCTTTATCGGTGGGTAAACCTGACTGCTGTGATCGTGCAGATTGGCAAAAAATCTTAAAACAATTATCCCAAACTTCTTCTGATGACATTCATCAGTCTACCGATGAGTTCAGAGAGAGTATCAGTTTAGAAGAACAAATGCTGGTGAGTCGTTTGTTGGCCTATTTAATTCAAGTGGGAAATCCTGAACAAGAATTAAACTGGGAAACCCTACAACAGCAATTAACGCCACTCCATCTCGATGAAACCCTCACTCAAGGCCTTAAATCTGCGCTCAAAGTTCCTCAATCTAGTGATAGCCTGCTTAAAAAACTCAATCCTGACCTGGCGGCGATCGCTTTACCAATCGCGGTGAGAATTGCGATGTTAGATCAACAGATTAACCAAGAGGAAAACATTACTCTAATGGATTTGCTCAAAGCTTTAAAGACTAATTAGTTAAAAGAGGAAGGTTTGGAGGAGTTGATTGATGGCATGGACTTAATGCAGTTATCCCTCCTGATGGATGTAGCTATAGCCAAGCTTAGGTCGCGTGTCAGCCAGTCAGAGATTGCCCTCCGCCTACCCATGCCAGCTTAAAGAAATGAACCTATCAAAACTCTCGCCGGACACTCTAGAAAAAATCAAGTCCGTCCGTTGGGACAGGATAATTGAGAAGCACGAAGGCCCGGAAGACTGGGAATCCGTCTTAAGATACTACGAGCCAGAATTTATCGAGGTTGAGGGACACTGGCTCCTACTTCCCGTAGAAAGTTCTCACCATCCCAATATCACTATTTTGCGAACAATTTGGAGTGCCGACGGCCATTCCGTCACTCTCTTTCTCAAAGATACGACCTATGACGACGATCCCTTCTTCTGTGGTTTTCTGTCCGTGTGCGATCGCGTGAAAGGGGAAGATTTTTACCTGGCCATCTTGTATCACGAATGGTTTATCATCGAACCGGCTGGTGGGGTGTTTGGGTGAGGATTGCTAGGAAGAAGTGAAACGAATATTAAGTAGAAATTAGCGCAACTTCTCACCGATGAAAGTGGTTCCCTAATCTCAAGCCAGTCCTGAGAGCGGATTAGCTCAACCACCCAAACTACGATCGCTTTCTCCCGATGCGCTCACGTTAAGCATAGCGCACGTCTTTATTGTAAACAGGGCGATCACTTCTTTTAATTTTTGTTGATGTCTATTGCGATATTTCCAACAGAAGATAAGTTACTTCACTTTCTAGGACGAGTATCCGCTAGAAAATTTACTGAATTTGAGCTTTGTCCTTTGTAGAACTTCCGTAAAAACCTTGGTTGTATTTCATGGTCAGTACAAATATCATAATTAGTATTATCACTAATAAACAGTCTTCCTGATTTAACCGAGAACTGGATACGGATGGCTTTGTGCAGGCGACTGAAACAGTTTTTCACGCTGCTAGGGCTGACTCGTTCTAGGAATTTCTCGGTAACTTCGACAGCGATTTTCTCGATCTCGTCTTCTTGCTGTCGGGTTAGCGGTATCGGTGAGTCAGCAAGTAGGAACTCCCCTTCAAATCATTGCCGATCACGGTAGCAATCTTCACAAAGGCATTCAACTTTTTCAAGCCCGCCATCGAAGTGTAATTTACACCTATGACGTTACTCATGCGATGGCTAATTTATTAAAAAAAGAGTTATTCTCTGATGAAACTTTTCAAAACTTTTTAACTGATTGTCACTCCTGCCGACTCCAAGTTCAGCAAACCGAGTTAGCCTTGGCTGCCCCTCCTGCTCAACGAAGCCAATGCCGTTACTTTAACCTCGAACGTTTAGTTAATTGGGCTTCTCGGCTTCTC
>JBGTNM010000223.1:0-4784 GCA_041743025.1 Microcystaceae cyanobacterium | reverse complement strand
GCGAGTTTAGCGAGTTAATTCAGGAGTTGCTGGAAGATTGGTTAAAATCGCGTGTTTGAAAATTTAAAAATGAACGATCAGCATATTTCATGCGTATCCATTTGCTGTTTAAGAGAGTTCAGTCTTGTCTCCAAATACATTTGGAGATTATGGTTTTTTGTCAGAACAGCAAATGCCAAAGCCTCATGATGGTAGGCATTATGAACTGATTTTTCACCAATCTGTTTAAGGTGAGTGGAGAAATCAATAGGTTGCGCCCGTTTATCATTCAACTCGTGAATACGTTTGAGCTTTTTATGATCGGACATACAAATAAATTTCTCTGATGTGAGTCGTATAGCAATTATTTCAAATAGATCGCTCGGTAGCGATTCAAGTTTTGCCCAAAGAAGACGATTTAGAAGCGGAGTACCGCTATTCCATGTTTTATCTAAGTCATTTTCTGGAATTTTTAAGTAAGCATCAACAAATTGTCTAACTAGAATTTCATCTTTATTATCATTTTGTTGGGAGAAGATAGCTTGAATATCTCGGCAACGATGTTTCTTTAGCTCTTCAGTTTCCCAAATATGAACCTTTTTCTGATTTACCCTAAGACCATATCGATCCAACTGACGAGTAAGAAGTAGTAATAAGCCATCGATCTTATCTGGGCAATTTAGCAAAATCATTTGGTCGTCAGCATAACGGAAATACAAAGCTTCTACTTTTTCACAAACGCCTGCTGTGAACTTATCGTACTTTTGTAAATAATAATTAGCAAGAATTCTTGAACAATCAGCAAGTGCATCTTGAGGAAGACCTACTGTTTGTGGATGCAATCCTGTATTTCGTCGATTCCAATGATTTAGGAAATAAAAAAGCAGCGTAATTATCCACCCTTTTTCACTATCGGATTCTTCACGAATCCAGCGCTCAAGCGTGTCCAAGCGCACGGAATCATAAAAATTTGAAAGGTCGAATTGTAAAACGTGAGAATATGTTCCTTGATCGAGTTGAGAAAAAAGAAGCGAATTAAACTCACCGAAAGCTTGTGTCCATGCTTGAGGATTAAATGAATAACGCCCATAGTCAGTATTTTCACATTCAAGCTCAATTTCATTGTTCTCTTGCTGTCGAAATTTGCCGCCAAGTGACCAACCGCCAAATGTGTTAGGGGTTCTATCTACACAAAGTACATCTTCTAGTTCTTTTATGCAGAAATAGTAGACGCAATAGTCTTCCATGCAAAAAACAGGAATTGTACGTGCTACACCATATCCTTTATTATTTATAAGTTCAGTCTCAGGAATGTTAGCTGCATAGCGACCTGACAAGACTAATGAGCAGACTTTCTTTATTAATTTATCCTTATCTTCTTTTGTCTTAGGGATTTCGATAGGAAGCCTTTTATTGCTGAAGGCTCTCCAAAAATCTCTATTGAACCAGCGATAAAAATTATCCGTTGGACTAATGGAGACATCTTTCTTCATAATTTTGCTAGGGACTTTCTGAAAAGTACAGATTTTGAAGCTAGTTTTAATATGCCCATTTTTAGCAGGATAATTGCTATGAGAAATTTCTATTTTTGAGGAATAACTTACCCTAATTTTTCTGTCATATAACCATAGTTCTTTCTCCAAAAAGCGCTTCATGAAAGGCTTACCCCATGTTGGGGTAAGCCGAGATCCGAGTAATTTAGTGCCACTTCGCTGAAAACACTTACTAACTGTAGATTTCAGCCATAGTTCGTTTTGCTCGAATAGTATCTGCTAATGTTAATTAGCAGATGCAAATTGACCGAAAACAGGGGGTTTATGTCTGCTAATGCTCTTCAAAACTCCCTAAATTCATGGCGGCTTCGGTAAGTGGCACTTTTTTACAGCTATCTCGGCTCAACCCCAATACAAATTATAACTTTGCCTAGTTCGTTTCATTTTAGGCAAAGTATCTTGAGAGTATATATACAAGCATGAGGATTTTACCCATGCTCCGAGTCACCACTCAATTTCCATCTGATTCGCGGGGTACTCCCGCCAGACTGCTAAAAGCAGTTGGCGGTGAGGGGGATAGCGCGGTGGTGACGAGTCCCACCCCCGATCAATTTTGACCACCGCTCAAAGAAAGAGCGGGGTGGGTGAGGAGCCAACAATTATTCTGCAATCTCTGCCTGATTTTCGACATATTTTCTAACTTGGTCAACGGTAACGCCGCCGCAACTAGCAACGAAATAAGCCCCTGTCCAAAACACTGGTTTACTGTAGATTCGATTGACAACCTCAGCAAATTCCTTACGAATTAATCGACTCGAAACGGTCTTAAGATTATTTACAAGCTTGCTAATCTCGACATCTGGAGGAAAGTCAATCACTAAGTGAACATGGTCTGACTCGCCGTTAAAATCGGTTAGTTTGCTACCCCACTTGAAGCAAGTGCTGGCAAGTATTTCGTGCAACCTGTTTAGAATTTCTTGATTAATAACCTTACGCCTGTATTTAGTCACTAGCACCAAATGAATTTTAAGGGAGTAAACACAACGGTAGCCTTTGTTGTACTGCACAGCGCCAAGCATGATATAATAGTTTTATGCTACTCACTTATCAGTACCGATTGCAACCAACTCTCCTACAGGCACAGGCCTTGAGCCACTGGGGTGAACTGTTACGTCGGCATTGGAACTATGCTCTTGGGCAAAGGTTGGACTGGTTGCGTCGTACAAGAGCGCCAATTGACCGTTGCAGCATAGTGAGTGAGCCAATTGGTGATATTCCAGAACGAGTAGATTACTATTCACAAGCATCGGGGTTACGCCAAACAAAAGAACTGTTTTCGGAATATAAAAACGTCTACACTGACTGCCAGCAGCAGAATTTAATGCGGTTGGACAAAGCTTGGAAACGTTGGCTTATACCGGATAAAAATGGGAAAAGAGGAGGGAAACCACGCTTTAAAAAACGAGGTGATATCTGCTCTTTTACTTTCCCGCGAGTTAATTGCCCAAAAGCAGGGGCGCATCTAAGTAGTAATGTTTTAAAGCTTTCCAAAATTGGGGAGATTAATCTAATACTGCACCGACCTATTCCAGAGGGGTTTACTCTCAAACAAGCCACAATTTTGTCCAAAGCTGATGGCTGGTATGTCAGTTTTGCGCTAGAAGATTTGACAGTGCCGCTTGCGTTACCAATAGATGAAATCAAGAGTAGTTGTGGCATAGATGTAGGACTCGAAAAGTTTTTAACAACCAGCGACGGGCAAAGTATTGAAATCCCGCAGCACTATAGAAAAGGACAAGCTACATTAGCTCACGCCCAGAGGCAACTTGCCCGTAAAGAAAAGGGGTCTAATAACTATAAAAAGCAGGCTCAAAAAGTCACAAGGCATCATCTTCATGTTGCCCGTCAGCGCAAAGAGTTTCACTACGCTGTCAGTCATTGGCTGGCTCAAACCTATGACTTGATTGGATTTGAGAACTTGAGGATTAAAGGCTTGGCTCGTACAAGACTTGCCAAATCGATTTTGGACGCGGCATGGGGAAGTTTTTTGACTATTTTGCAAGCAGTGGCGGTAAAACGCGGCAAGCATACAGTAGGAATCGACCCTAGGGGGACAAGCATAGAATGTTCGTCCTGTGGCGAAAGGGCGGAAAAAGACCTGAGCGATAGAGTTCATAACTGTAGTTGTGGGTTAGTTATCGACAGAGATTGGAACGCCGGACGTAATATTTTGAGTCGTACTTTAAGGACGGTTGGACTACCGTTTTCTGGCTGTGGAGGCTTAGGGGATACCCCGCCCGTGAAGCAGCAAGTCTCATTTGTAAATCTGAGAAGCCCCCGTCAGAGCGTACTCGCTTGACGGTGGGAGTTGTCACTTTCAGCAAAGATAGTTTCCCCCAGTTCCCACCTCCCAAAAAATCATCTTCAAAAGAACGAGAATATCTACGCCCTGATGAAGTCAAAGCCATAATTCGCGCGGCTACAAAAGTAGGTACTTAAACAGATTTATCCTGTCGCTTGGCAGCACATCAATTTATACGGTCGCTATGAGTTTATAAAATTTTCTGAACCGATCAATATAGATAATATTGTTCAGCAGCTAACCCAAGCCCAGACTCACTAATTTCCCTATTCCCCCGAATCTAGGGTTTATACAAAAAACCCCAAACTATTAATCCTCAAAGTCAGTAAGATTTTTAAAATTCGACCAGCAACAACACTGCTGCTCAACAGAGAAAATTGGATCGCTGACAGGTCTATTTAGCTGTTGCGCTTTGCGCTCCTTGGTCAGTTCCAAGTCATCTAAGCGCTTAATAAATAGTAAGTAGGAAATTTGCTCAATTACTCAAAGGGGGTTACTAAGTCCGTTATTCCTAAAGGTAGTCCAAAGCCGATTGACCTTGGACTTCATTTCACCTGTAATCATTCACCTCCTGGGTGAAACTCTCTGTATACGCGAGCGCTTATCAGCCAAGCGCATAACTTTCTGTACGGTTGCTCATTTCGCCCATGCAGCTACTAGGAAAAAATCTAAAAGATGTTTTAGAGATAGTGCATCCAATTTGTAGTTAGTCACGTACTAGAGTTATTCAAGCCAATTGAACGTGCTGATTAATCAGTAGTAGTAACTCACTTATCACTAAAACAACCAGTCCATTGGAGGACGAATGAAATTTAATCAGTTGACCAAAATCGCGGTAGCAATATCTTTGTCGGCTTGTATACAGACTTTTATTGGTACTCCAGCTAAGAGTGCAGAAATGTACAAAATAATTGGGTTAACTAGCAATAATACCCTAGTAAAGTATGGTT
>JBGTNM010000222.1:0-36215 GCA_041743025.1 Microcystaceae cyanobacterium | reverse complement strand
TTGGGAACTACTTAATTGAATTCCTGTTGCTTTGTCTAAATAAGTTGCTAATCTTGCTGCTGTCCATCGGCCAAACTCATACCCGAACTCTTTTGGTTCTTTTTCAATAACTTCTAAAAGCAATTTAATATACTCATCTGTGGCTTTTTTATGGTTTTCCTCCATTCTTTTATCTTTTAAGCTTTCTAGATTTTCCGCATCTCCATGAACGCACCAATAAGATACTTTTTTCGTGCCACATCCCAAAAAATCTGCAATTTCAGCTTGAGTTTTTCCATTATTTATTAACATAATTATTAAAATTCGTTCTCTAATTTCAGCATTTTCTTCCTCCTTTAACGCTTTTTGTAACTTCTCTTTTTGCTCTGAATTAAGATAATTTTTAGCCGGCATCTTTCTGATCACTCATTTTATTTTTCTTTTTATTATACGTCATTTGAATGCTGGATAGCTTAGTCATGCCCCAAAATTGTGTGTTCTACCGATGTGAAATAAGGTATTATGCTTTTGTAGGCAGTCAATTTGTGAGAAGTGAAACGGCAATGAACCAGCAATATTCTCAACGGCGAAATCCTGTTCAGACGACTCATTTACGCCGCTTTCTACTCCTAAGTGGCTTAGGTTTGCTTGGAATTGGGCTATTCTGGACGCAAGCCAAGGCAACCGACACCCTAGTAATTCCTGAAAACCCTACTGCTGCTCCTACTGCGCCTGAACCCGCTCCACAGTCGGCTCCTGTTCAGCCTCCCATCGTCAACTCAACACCCATTAAACCCGTCACGCCAAAACCCTCAATTACCAGAGAGTCGGCAGCACCTCAAGTTCAACTCTCAGCCCCCAAAATTTCGGCTCCTGCGGTTCAACCTATCCCTACCGTGACGACTCAGGGCAAAAATAGTTATATCGACACCAGAAATTACAATTCTCCCAATCCTCCCCGCTACACTCCCCCTAGCGCAGTCGTTTTAACTGAACGTTCCTCTGGCTGTCAAACAGTGGCTCAAAATGGACAGTTACTTAGGGGAAACTGTGGCGCAGTTACTCTCAAAAAACCAACGGCGAAATCGGCTCACGTTGCTGCTCAACCCCTATCGCAGCGCCGCATTAGTCTGGCCAGCCGCCGCGCCACCGCACCCGCTCAACTCGTCGCCAGTCGCTCTCTGGGTGCTACCTTCCAACCTGCTCTAGCCAGACCTCGCAGCGTCAGTCCACAGCCACTTGTTAGCGTTAGCCTGCAACCTATCGAGCGTCAAGGGTTGTCTATTTCCTTAGAGCCAATTCCTCGTTACAATCGCGCAGCTTCCCTCTACGCGCCTACTAACCCACAACAAAGCAACACTGACCTCCTATTTCCTGTGCCGATAGTCGCTAACATTACTTCTGCCTTTGGCTGGCGCGTCCATCCTATTTCCCAAAGTGCGCGGATGCACCAAGGAACTGATATCGGAGCGCCAATGGGAACACCAGTTCTGGCCGCTTATGCGGGAGAGGTTGCCCTAGCAGATTGGCTGGGAGGCTACGGCATGACGGTTGTCCTGCACCACCTCGAAGGTACGCAAGCATCTCGTTACGCTCACCTGTCAGAAATATTCGTGCGAGCAGGAGAATGGGTAGAAAAGGGAACGGTCATTGGACGAGTCGGCAGTACGGGTTATTCGACAGGGCCTCACTTGCATTTTGAATGGCATCACCTGACTGAACAGGGTTGGGTCGCAGTCGATGCTGGTTTGCATTTAGAATATGCGATGGGAAACTTGATGCGATCGCAACAGCTAGCCGATGCCCAGACGAAACCCGAAAGTTAGCTCAACGAGATAAGATAGTTTCACGCATTCGGCTGTCATTTTTAATTCTTCTTAGAAAATAACAAAGCGATCGCACTCTCTATAAGCGTTTCAGAAGTTAGAAATCATAGCGATTGTCTTGAAAGTCAGGTAGTGTATCAAGTGCGTGGATGACTGATTTCAAACTCCTAGATGATAGTTGTTGAAGATGCCTTATCCACATTAGAACTCTTGCAAAAGTAAAAAAACAATCATTTTTGTCATTGTAATCGTGAAAAATCCCCCCTCTTGCCTGACTTCTGCAAGAAGTTAATTTTTGAGACACTACCGTTAAGGACAGTTAGCCAATTGATTGATAAGTAGAAGTTAAGGGTAGTGATTAGAAATTCATTTGGGAAAATTTGGCTTTAGATCTTTTCATTAAAGGAATTTAGATATAGAATTTTTACAATGCAGATTTAAATTGCATAGCTTTAAATCTATAAACAAACAGGCATTGTTGTGACAACGATGGCTTAGAGGAGGTTTCATGTCCCATTTTTCCCGACGAAGATTTTTAACGACAGCAACGATAGCTGGAGCGAGTACGGTTTTTCTTAAAGGATGTTTAGGAAATCCCCCCGAACCCGACGGCAATTCAACTCCAGTTGCTTTTCCGGTGGCTAATCTCAGTCCCGAAATGACCCCAGAAACGGCAAAAGTCATCCTAGGATTTACCCCCATTTTTGAAGCAGCGCCTTTAATTGTGGCTAAGGAAAAAGGCTTTTTTGCCAAGTACGGCATGAGCGAGGTAGAAGTGTCAAAACAAGCCAACTGGGGGGCTGCCAGAGATAATGTAGAGATTGGTTCGGCAGGAGGCGGGATTGATGGTGGTCAATGGCAGATGCCCATGCCTTACTTAATTACAGAAGGGTTAATCACTAAAAACAATCGCAAAATTCCGATGTACGTGCTGGCGATGTTGAATACCCAAGGCAATGGCATTGCGATCGCCAAGTCTCAAGAAGGCAAAAACATTAGTTTAGATGTCAGTCAAGCCAAAAACTACATTATTGGCTTAAAACAGTCCGGTGAACCCTTCAGGGCTGCTTATACCTTTCCCAAAGCCAATCAAGACTTTTGGATTCGCTACTGGTTAGCCGCAGGTGGCATCGATCCCGATGCAGATATCAACTTAATGACTGTTCCGGCTGCCCAAACGGTAGCCAACATGAAAACGGGGACAATGGAAGGGTTTAGTACAGGCGATCCCTGGCCAGCGCGGATTGTCAAGGACAATATCGGTTTTATGGCAGCGTTGACGGCGCAGATTTGGCCATATCATCCCGAAGAATATTTTGCCATGCGTTCTGACTGGGTAGATAAAAATCCCAAAGCAACCAAAGCCATTTTAAAAGGCATTATGGAGGCTCAGCAATGGTGCGATCGCTCCGAAAATAGAGCAGAACTGGCGCAAATTCTGGCTAAAGCCAGCTATTTTAACGTTCCCGCTACCGTTCTCGAACCTACTCTTATGGGTAAATATTTGATGGGGGATGGTCAGGCAGAAATTAATGACTTTCAAAAAGCGGTACTCTATTGGAAAAATGAGCGCGGCAGTGTCTCCTATCCCTACAAGAGTCTCGATCTTTGGTTCATTACTGAAAGTGTTCGATGGGGCTTTTTACCTTCGAGTTATTTAAATGATAACGCCAAGACTCTCATCGATAAAGTCAATCGAGAAGATATCTGGAAAGAAGCAGCGACTGAAGCAGGAATACCCCAATCCGATATTCCTCAAAGTACTTCTCGTGGAGTTGAAAAGTTGTTTGATGGCAAAGAATTTAATCCCGATAATCCTAAAGCTTATCTCGATAGTTTAGCCATTAAGCGAGTTTAAAGAAGGCAGGAGGGCTGTTAAATAGTTCACTGTACGAAGTTAATCAAATTACTCAAAAATTCAGGAGGAAATTAAATCAATGGCAACGACTTTAAAGACGACCCAACAAGATCGTAATTCTCTAAGCAAATTTTGGCGAAAAAATGCTAACAATATTGTTCCGCCCATTCTGGGAATTCTGGGATTTTTAATAGTCTGGCAATTTTTCTCAGGAGTAGGATTAATTAAATTACCCGGGCCGCTTTCTTTAGTAACTAACGAACGAACTCGGATTTATTTACTTTATCCTTTCTTTAACCGAGGCGGTACAGATGTGGGTTTATTTTGGCAGGCAATGGCCAGTTTACAACGGGTATTAATTGGCTATTCTTTAGCGGCTATTGTGGGAATTAGTGTCGGCATTATTGTCGGGCTCAATCCCTTTCTTAATAAAGCCTTAGATCCACTTTTTCAATTCTTAAGAACCGTTCCTCCTTTAGCTTGGGTTCCTTTAGCTTTAGCCGCTTTACAACAGAACCAACCTGCTGCTTTGTTTGTCATCTTTATTACCGCAATCTGGCCAATTTTACTGAATACCACCGTTGGCGTTCAACAAATCCCGCAAGATTACATCAATGTCCGCAAAGTCTTAAAACTTTCTCATCGAAAGTTCTTCTTTAAGATTTTGATTCCCTCAGCACTTCCCTATATTTTCACCGGATTAAGAATTGCGATCGGTTTAGCTTGGTTAGCAATTATTGCCGCAGAAATCGTTATGTCAGGTATCGTTGGTATTGGCTTTTTCATCTGGGATGCCTATCAAAATAACTACATCAGCGATATTATTCTGTCCTTAGTTTATATCGGTTCAATTGGTTTAATCCTTGATCGCTTCATGGCCTTCCTGCAAAGATTAATTGCTCCCGAACAATAAATATTGGTCATTAGTAAGGTGTGTTACTAACGCATCCTACCATCTAAAAACTATTCACTGTTCACTATTCACTAATATGAGTGTCTTTGTTGCTGTCGATAACCTAGAAAAAGTTTTTCCCCTCACCGGAGGCGGCGAATATGTTGCTCTCAAAGGGATTGACTTAGAAATCAAAAAAGGCGAATTTGTTTCCTTAATTGGTCACTCTGGCTGTGGAAAATCAACTCTATTAAATACGATCGCTGGCTTAGATTTACCCACTGAAGGGATCGTTACCTTAGAAGGAAAACAAATTAAAGAACCCGGCCCAGATCGCATGGTCATCTTCCAAAATTATTCCCTACTTCCCTGGTTAACTGTCAAGCAAAATATTGCCCTTGCTGTTGATGAAGTAATGGCCGATTTATCCCAATCCGAACGCAAAACAATTATCGAAGAACACATCAATTTAGTAGGATTGAGCCACGCGGCTGATAAACCACCAGGGCAATTATCAGGGGGAATGAAACAGCGAGTAGCTATTGCCCGTGCCTTAGCCATTCGCCCTAAATTATTACTCCTTGACGAACCTTTTGGAGCCTTAGATGCCCTCACCAGAGGCAACTTACAATAACAACTAATGCGGATATGCGATCGCTATGAGATCACTTCAGTTATGGTTACACATGATGTCGATGAAGCCGTTCTCTTATCCGACAAAATTGTCATGCTCACTAACGGGCCAAGCTCCAAAATCGGCGGCATTTTAGAAGTTGATATCCCTCGGCCCCGCCAGCGAATGGAAGTAGTCAATCACCCCAGTTACTACAGCTTGCGGAGTGAGATTATTTACTTCCTCAACCAACAAAAACGGATCAAAAAACTGCGGGCTAAAAAAGTCTCTGTCATTACCCGTCACGGCTTAGAAAAAGTTAATTTAGAAATTGGTTTTGTTCCCCTAACTGCTTGTGCGCCCTTAGTTGTTGCCCAAGAAAAAGGCTTCTTTGTCAAACACGGTTTAGATGAAGTCAGCTTAGTTCGAGAAACCAGTTGGCGTGGCATTGTCGATGGACTTGCTGGCAGCTATTTAGATGGGGCGCAGATGCCTGCGGGAATGCCTACCTGGTTAACAGCAGGCGGACACCAAGAACAACCCCTCCCTACTGTGACAGGATTAACCATGACCCGCAACGGTAATGGCATTACTCTAGCGCAAGAGTTTTATCGGCAAGGCATCCATACTGTCAGTGATTTAAAACGGATGCTGCTAGAGACAAAAAATAAACGTCACATCTTTGGCATGGTTCATCCCTCATCGATGCACAATATCCTGTTGCGTTACTGGCTAGCCGCAGGCGGTATCGATCCCGACACTGACATACACTTAGAAACCATTCCTCCCGCCCAAATGGTTGCCGATCTTAAAGCCCGAACCATTGACGGCTACTGTGTCGGCGAACCTTGGAACTTCCGCGCCGCTATGGAGGGCATTGGCTTCACCGTAGCAACGGATTTAGAAATTTGGCAAGGACATCCAGGGAAAGTATTAGGGGTGCGAGAAGACTGGGCTAATGCCTATCCCAACACCCATATTGCCTTAGTTAAAGCGATTTTAGAAGCCTGTCAATACTGTGCTGATGGGTCAAATCATGAGGAAATTCGGCATTTACTCGCCAGTCGCCAGTATCTGAGTACTAATGTCGAGTACATTCAATTAGGCGATCCTAATGCCTATAGTTGTAATTTAGACCAACCAATGCGAGAATACGCCCATCATCGCTTTTTCGGCGAGGGGATGAACCGTCCAAGCCGTACCGAACACCTATGGATGATGGTACAAATGGCCCGTTGGGGACACATTCCTTTTCCTCGCAACTGGGTAGAAATTCTCGAACGGGTATGTCGAGTCAGTGTGTTTAGTACCGCCGCCAGAGAATTAGGAATCAGTGATCTTAAATATCGCCGCGAACCTCTCAAACTGTTTGACGAGATCACTTTTGATGCGGACGATCCTATTAGTTATCTCAACAACTTAGCCATTAAACGCAATTTCACGATGGCGGAAATTCATCTCGACGCGCCTAAATTCCAAGTTGCTTAAATTCAAGTTCTCTCACATCCTGTAGAGACGTTGCATGCAACGTCTCTACATAAGATGCCTAACTAAACCAGATTTGGTATCAGACAACTTTTCCGACAACTTAAATCAACAGAAAGTTATGCAAACCCTAACAACCCAAAACCAAACCTCACCCAATCTTACCGAAGCGTTTCTAAAATTAGAAAACGTCTCCAAAGTCTATCCCACCCCCAAAGGACCTTACACCGTCCTTGAAAACGTCAACTTAAGCATTTCTGAAGGCGAATTCATCTGTTTGATCGGTCACTCCGGTTGTGGTAAAACAACTTTACTCAATATGGTATCGGGTTTTGCTCAGCCTTCTAACGGTTCAGTACAACTGCAAGGTAAATTAATTAAAGAACCCGGCCCCGATCGCATGGTAGTCTTCCAAAATTATGCCCTATTACCTTGGCTGTCGGTTTTTGACAATATCTATTTAGCGGTTGATGCAGTTTATTCTAACCGCTCAGAAGCCGAAAAACGAGCGATCGTGCGGGACAACTTAGCCCTAGTCGGTTTGACTGAAGCTGCCGAGAAAAAACCTCCTCAAATTTCTGGAGGAATGAAACAGAGGGCTTCCCTTGCCCGTGCTTTATCTATTCGCCCTCAAGTATTAATTTTAGACGAACCTTTTGGGGCCTTAGATGCCATTACCAAAGAAGAGTTACAGCAAGAGTTACTCAACATTTGGAACGAACATCGCTGTACAGTATTAATGATTACCCACGATATTGACGAAGCCTTGTTTTTAGCTGATCGCTTGGTGATGATGACTAATGGCCCTCACGCGACTATCGGGGAGGTTATCGCGATTAACTTTCCTCGTCCTAGAGACCGCGATCGCATTATGGAAGACCCCCAATATTACGATCTTCGTAACTACGTTCTCGATTACCTTTATAACCGTTTTGCTCACGATGATGCAGCTTAAATTATCCAAATAATGAGTAGGGTGGGCATTGCCCACCTTATTGTTCTCCCAATTCATAACCCAGAAAAATGTTTAAAGACGAAAATTTTCTGAAATTTATTCATCGGATTGAAAACATTATCTCCAAAATTTTATCTATCGCTCTTATTATTGTTATTTTTGTTTCCCTGGTTGATTTAATCCTGATTCTCTCCAAAGATTTATTCACAACTGAACCTTTTGGCTTTTTCAATAAAACTTTAATCGAAATTTTCGGTTTATTTTTAAATGTATTAATCGCTTTAGAATTACTCGAAAATATAACAGCGTATTTAAAAAAACATGTCGTTCAAGTTGAATTGGTCGTAGTAACAGCCTTAATTGCTGTAGCACGAAAAATTATTATTTTCGATCCAAATAAATATGCTAAAGACGATTTAATTGCTTTGGCTATTGCTAGTTTTGCTCTAGCGGTTAGTTATTGGTTAATTCGACGGAGTAATCAATCTAGAAGTCAATAGACTATCCAACTTTAGGTGATATCAATTCTCAAAAAATGGGCGTAGACTTAGCCAAGTAGTCTTCATTAGTCAAACCCCAGTCCGCCCCACTTATCGAGAAATATTATCAATAATATTGACAATTATTTTCAATAACGTTATAGTGATTATTGTGTTCTCCTCTCAAGGAACGGCAGGTGGAACCGTTTAGGCGGTTCCCCTATTTTTTTTTACGGTACACTAAAGCGTCAGGAAACCTTTATATAAACCGATAGTATGAGTAGAACAGCGACAGCAAATCAACAAACGCCAGAATACGATGTGATAGTGATTGGTTCGGGGATTGGAGGATTAGTCACTGCCACGCAACTAGCTGCCAAAGGCGCGAGCGTTTTAGTACTAGAGAGCTATCTCATTCCTGGTGGGAGTGCGGGATATTTTGAACGCAATGGCTATCACTTCGATGTCGGCGCATCGATGATTTTTGGTTTTGGCAACCAAGGCACGACTAACCTCTTAACTCGCGCTCTTGCATCTGTCAACATGACGCTGGAAACAATACCTGACCCAGTGCAGATCCACTACCATCTTCCTGACGGACTAGATTTGAAAGTTCACCGCAACTATGAGAAATTTTTGCAAGAACTGACAGCGCGTTTTCCGCACGAAAGGGAGGGAATTCGCCGTTTTTATGACGAATGCTGGCGAGTTTTCAATTGCCTCAATGTCATGGAGTTGCTGTCTTTAGAAGAACCGCGCTATCTGATGCGAGTCTTTTTTAAGCATCCCTTAGCTTGTTTGGGATTGGTTAAGTATTTGCCCCAAAATGCTGGAGATATCGCCCGCCGCTACATCAGTGACCCCATTCTCTTGAAATTCATCGACATAGAGTGCTATTGCTGGTCAGTCGTTCCTGCCGACCAAACACCGATGATTAATGCAGGTATGGTCTTTGCTGACCGACACTATGGCGGCATCAATTATCCCAAAGGAGGAGTCGGACAGATTGCCCAAAAGTTAGCCGAAGGCTTAGAAAAAGCAGGTAGTCAAATTAAGTATAAAGCAAGAGTTACAGAGATTTTACTGGAAAACGGCAGAGCAGTGGGCGTAAAATTAGCTAGTGGCGAACAATATCGCGCCAAACGCATTGTTTCCAATGCAACTCGCTGGGATACCTTTGAAAAGTTGCTGCCTCCTCAAGCGATGCCGACTCAAGAAAAACGCTGGCAAGACCGCTATCAAAAGTCGCCTAGTTTTTTGAGCTTGCACTTAGGAGTCAAAGCCGACATATTGCCGCCAGAAACGGAATGTCACCACATTTTGTTAGAAAAGTGGTCAAATATGGAGCAAGAACAAGGCACAATCTTTGTTTCTATTCCTACCTTACTCGATCGCGACCTCGCACCGCCCGATCACCACATTATCCACGCTTTTACCCCCAGTTGGATAGATGCATGGCGCGGACTCTCCCCACAAGACTACCAGCAGCAGAAAGAAACCGCCGCAGAACAGATTATTGACCGACTAGAGGGCATTTTCCCCGGACTTTTGTCGGCATTAGACTATCAAGAAGTAGGAACTCCCCGCACCCATCGGCGTTTTTTGGGACGCAAGGACGGAACCTATGGGCCCATTCCCCGCCGAAAATTAGCTGGGTTGTTAGGGATGCCTTTCAATCGAACGGCGATTCCCGGACTTTATTGTGTAGGAGATAGTACTTTTCCCGGTCAAGGACTTAATGCAGTGGCGTTTTCGGGGTTTGCCTGCGGCCATCGGGTGGCTGCTGATTTAAGATTAGTTTGAAAGCACGCTAGAAACGGGATGATTAAGTGGGATTGCGGACTATTGGCGAAGATTTCAGTGTATTTACTCTTGGAGAGTCATCGCCAAAAATAAGATGATTAGGATATAAATCTAGGTCAGGCGGCCCATTGTCTAGCTTGACCCATTCTCAGTTATGCTGAATAAACTGGCAAGGAAACCTCGTCTCAAACCCTCACGCTCAGCAACCAGGCCCCCGAACCCTCGTGCTAACATCTCATGTTCCATTCCAACCAGCCTGAAACGCTCGAACAGCACATTATTCAATCTATTCACACCCAGCCTGATAGTCAGGCGATGCTATCAGATATTGCTGAGATTTTAGGCAAAGCGTTTCAAGCTGATACTTGTCTGATGGGGACTAAACTAGACGGCGAAGCGTTAAGCCTGATTGCTGCGTGGACATCGAGTCCCACCTCTCAATCTCGCTCTTTAACCTCGCCAGAATTACCTTTTGCCTCTGTTATTAAACGATTAGCTAAAACATCCGAGCCAACAATTTTTAAGAACATCACACCGAATACGACAACCAATATCAGCACGGGATTAGGCATCAGTACTCGCTTTCGGCAAGCAGTCAATGGTGTTATTTTGCTAGTCAAGAAACAGCCTTATCAATGGACACAATTCGACAAAGACACTTTAGAAAGAGTCGCGAGCTTGGTAGCACTCGCCTGTCATTTCGCTCAACTGCAATCTACTCTCGATGATGGTACGGTGAATCGAGATTTTTCGAGTCATTCTTTACCGACCAATATCCCTAAAATCTTGGAGAATAACCCGATTCTTAAAGTTTGGTTGTCCCGGACGCGCAACCAACTAGAACAACAACTTCAGTTGAACAAACAACTCGTTCAAAATATCATTACCATCATGAGCGATCAGACGCGCAATCCTCTAGCTACGATTAAAATGGGGATTACCCTGTTGCGTCATTCGCCTCCCTCTGCCGACGTTTTAGCCACCAGACTTGATGTTCTAGAGAAAGCCTGGCACAAATTAAACGATGTTAATGAAAAAATTCTCAGGTTTAAAACATTACAATCTAATCAAACTACACTAACGCCAACGCTATTTAAATTAAAACCCTTAGTGCAACAAATTGCCCAAGAATTCCAAAAAACTTGGCAAGAAGGCAAGCGGCAATCGCTCGGTTTAAAGGTCGAATTTGAGGAAAATGGACTTGAAAACGCTATCAAAGACTCTGACTGGGAATTTTATACAGATGACAAAAATTTCAAAATTATTGTAGAAGAACTGCTAATGAATGCAGGAAAGTTTGCTATTTTTGATACAACAGTCTATCTTAAAGTTGCTAAACAAAACATCGGTAAGCAAACCAAACTTGTTATTTCAGTCTCTAATTTAACTCAGCCTATTCTTCCCAAAAATTTAAGATATTTATTCGAGCCATTTTATCGAGAACAATGGACAATCGATACGGCTATTGCTGGTATCGGTTTAGGATTGACCATTGCCAAAGAACTGGCTGAATCTCTCGGTGGATTTTTAGAAGTCGCTTGTGATGAGTTAGAATCTTCTCAAAACTGTAAAATTACTTTCAAGCTTATTTTACCTCAAGCTCTTTGTTGTGCAACAAGTTTGCAATAATATGCCCTCTCGACGTGAACCGTCTCAACTACTGCGTTGGCAACGTTCTAGTTCTTCTGTGCTAACACGACAGTTAGAAATCTTTGGCGTAATGCTTCAATTTTTTTCTTTTTTAGCATGGGATAAACTCGTTGGCAATCGTTCTTCTAGAAGAAAACACTATCGCGCTAAATGGTTAGTCAAACAACTCTTAATTTTGGGGCCAACATTTATTAAAATTGGACAGTCTCTTTCTACCCGTGCTGATCTCATTCCCTTAGAATATACTCAAGAATTAAGTCAACTACAAGACCGAGTTCCTTCTTTTGATACTTTAGAAGCACTCGCAGTCATCGAATCTGAACTTGGCAAACCCATTGATAAACTTTTTCAAACCTTTGACTCAATTCCTCTCGCTTCTGCCAGTTTAGGACAAGTTCATCGTGCGACTCTCTATACGGGAGAAGATATTGTTGTTAAAGTTCAACGACCTGGTTTAGAAAAAATTTTAAATCTTGATTTTGCAGTCTTACACCAACTTGTTCGCTTAGCTAATCGTTTTTTTGTCACCTTGAAAAAATACGAATTAAAAGCAATTTATGAAGGGTTTTTTGAGCTTTTATTTCAAGAAATTGATTACATTCATGAAGGTAAAAATGCAGAGCGATTTCGAGAAAATTTCCAAGGCTATCCACTTGTAAAAACTCCGACAGTTTTCTGGCTCTACACCACAAAAAAAGTGCTGTGTCTTGAATACCTTCCAGGCATTAAGATAGATGACAGAGAAGCATTAGAAGCCAGTGGCATTAATTTAGATAAAATCATTGAGACTGGCATCTGCTCGTATTTGAAGCAATTATTATTAGATGGTTTTTTTCAATCCGATCCTCATCCGGGTAACATGGCAGTAACCCCACGAGGCGAATTGATTTTTTATGATTTTGGCACGATGGCAGAGGTTAAACTCGTGGCTAAAGAACAGATGATTGAAACCTTTTTTGCTGTTTTACGAAAAGATACTAATAAAATTGTTGAAACCTTAGTTTATATGGGGTTAATTGAACCGATAAAAGACATGACTTCAGTTAAACGAATCGTTTCTTTCCTGTTAGAAAATTTTCGCAATAAACCCGTCGATATCAAAGCATTCGAGCAAATCGGAGATGAAGTTTATTTAATGTTCAAACAACAACCCTTTCGACTGCCTCCTCAAATGACGTTTATCTTAAAGTCATTAACTACACTAGATGGCATTGCTCGTGCTTTAGATCCTCAGTATAATTTACTGGCAGCAAGCCAACCTTTTGTCCGAAATCTAGCTATTTCTACTAACAAAGGTAATCTTTTAGGAACTGTGGCAAAACAGACCAGAAGTTTTATTCAGAATCAATGGAGAAAACCTAGAGGTAGTGAACAGTTAATTCAGCATCTGGAAGCACGAATTGAACGAGGGGAATTACAATTGCGCGTTCGCTCGCTAGAGAATGAAAGAACGCTCAAGCGAATTTATCTAGCGATTAAAAGCTTGATTTATGCTTGTCTAACAGGATTTTCTTTGCTGTCTGCTTCAATTTTATTATCAACTCCCTTGATAAAATTTGCGATTGTTGGATTTGGTTCGGCGGGATTATTTAGCTTATTTTTGCTACGTTCTTTGATTGCTTTAATCATGCAAGAAAAATTAGACAAAATGGCAGAGAAGTAAGTTTGTTTATTCTTTTAGTACATAAGTATCAAATTCTCTGGGTAATGATTGGTTAAGGATTTAGTATAACACTTACCAATGTAAAAATTTATAACAAAGTCTTACATAGTAAAAGATACACCAGAGAGAACGAGTCAGGAAATTATCTCAAAAAAGTTATGACAAATCCCCAAAGATCAAAAATTCTCTCGCCGATAAATGTAACTATATTGATTGGACAATTTTTTCAAAGTTTTGGACAGTTCAGGTGAACCGCCACAATAGAAGACATCTACTTTTTGAGAATTGTGTTCTACTTTTAAGGCTTGAAACACTTCCTCCCAATTCGGACGACCGATATTGGTCTGTCGTTTAAGACCTGTCATCAAATCAACTTGTGTTTGTTGGTAACGTAAATCCCTGGCAATATACAAGGTAGAAGATATCATGTTCAATCCAGTGACATAAAGATGTATGTCAAATAAGTTGTCAGTATCTTCTGCTTCAATCTCTTGCAAAAGCTTAATAAACCACTCAAAGGATTTTTGATCGCGGTTAACCCAATAAAAATGCACTTTCTGTAAACTACTATTGAGCAATCCTATCTTTTTCCGCCGCAAAATACTTTGGAGAATTGAAGCAAAAGGCGTGACCCCAATTCCACTAGCCACTAACATAGCATATTTTGCTTTAAAGACATGAAAACTCGGCGTACCGTAAGGCCCATCTAAATGAATTTTTACACCAAAATCTTGCTTAGGACAACCTTTTTGAATCCCTTGCTGTTGTTGGTTGTGAAAATGTTTATATAGATATCTCGTCCATTTACCTGCCGAACGAATGTGTAGGGATAGTATCTGTCGTTGTTCGGGTGCGCTGCTAATCGTAAAGGGATGCCATTCCCATTGTGAAATAGCCGGACATTGAACGTAAACATAGTCAGATGGATAATAGTCGAAAGACGCAGGACGTGCTACTTCTAGTCCCAAAACATTATCAGAGTCGGAGGAGTCCGATTTTGATTCTCGATGAGAACCAAAGAGAGTAGCATTAACCACTTGAGTTGCTTTTGAACTTTTGAAAAGACGGACGGTTTGGTCAATCATAAATAAAGGAATAGGAATCAAAGCCCATTTCCAAAAGTTTTCGCCATGAACTAACATTAATCCTAGCCATAAAATTGACCCCCAATGAACGATTTTAAATAAGTCAAAATACCCCTTTTGGCGAACAAAATCTAGAGAAGTCAGTACCATTAATGTAAAAATAATTAACAATGTTATGCCTGTCCAGCCTGGAGGAAGCACCAAGTAACTTTTCCGAGCAGAGAGACTTTGCAGTAAAGTTATTTCTAATGTGGAATAATGAGCAAAATGAGCAAAAGTATGAATAATCGCTAAACTAAACATAACATATCCGGCGATCTTGTGAAGCTCTAAATGTTCGTCAATCGGCAAGTAATAATTGATGGGAGTTTTGCGGAGTTTCATCATTAAATTTCGCGTTACAGGGATGAGAATTAATGCCCCATTAAAATTGATCGCTGCACCGCAAGCTCGTGCTATTTGAATGGGTAAACTTTCCTGAGCGTAATGATTAGTAGCATTAAAGACTAACAGTAGATTAATAGCAATATAAATTCCGAGAAACGCGACCTTAACCCAATTATTTTTGAGAGAATTACTCAGCCGCGCCTTTTGTGACTTCCACTGTTTTTGCCAAGAAACGGATGTTCTTTGCGACTGACGAGGTTTGAGCCAAGTGACAGGACTGACTGTCATGTATCGTTGCAAATTAGGAGAGTTTTCTAGCATTTTTTTGAATTCATCAAAGCAGATTTCTCCATTAAGATTGGTGTCAGCTTTCTGCATAAAAATGTCAACCAACTCAGCGATCTGTCCGGTGGGTAAGCGAATGTCTTGTTCATCTAAACTGGCTGCAATTAATTCCCATAATTCGCCTCGATCAATACAACCATTGCCGTTTTTATCGTGCAGACAGAAAGCAAATTCTAATTTTTCTTCATCGGTTCCTGAAGTCAGCTTCTCCACCGAATCCAAAAACTCTTGATAATCGATATGATCGTTGTTATCGTGGTTAAACATCGCAAAAATACGGTTAACAAAGTAAGGCTCTTTAAGATTAAGAGTCTGTTGAAATTCCGTTGAATTAATCTTGCGATCGCTTCCCGATACCTCAGCAAATTTGTGCTGGAGTTCTTTGAGTTGCGCTTGATTGATAGTCATCGTATTAGTTAATAGTTTATAGTTGAGAGTTGTCAGTACACTTGTTCTGCTGTCTTGCTTCTGCCAAAAAAATGAGCGGCTTAGGTAAATCTACACTCTGAATCCAACTCATTTCGTATAATTACAGATAATAAAAGATTTTAATCCTAACTATTCACTATTAACTGTTTTCTTGCTAACTCCAACTGAGTCAATCCTGCCTGCTCGACGCGCTCTCGGCAGAATCGGCAGAAAGCGAATTCTTCGACGCTGCGGACAAACGGTAAAATCAAGCGCAAATTATCGTATCCTTGATGCTGTAGACGAGCTAAAGCGGCTAATTCCAACTCAAAAAGGCAGATGAAGGATGAGGCGCGATCTGGGCGATCGCTTGAACGCGACCTGGCGAGGCAGCAATGCCACTCGCGAGGAAATTGGGGTCAACTGTACTCCGCCTTGAAAAGGAGTCCCCGATGGCGGGGCTGCCCTCGCAAGGTGCTGTGTCTGGCGGCTCCCGCCAGACTTTAAAAGCACCGCACATTTTAGGGGAGGACACGATGTTGGAGGCTCCCTCCAACATTTCAGTGTCCGTGGACGTGGCGGAGCCTGCGTTGACTTCGTCAGCAGAGGACGAAGTAATCGGGATGTTGGGCCACTTAGCAGTAGCTATCAGTTGAACAATCGACCATTGTGGCGATTCCTGCGCGGCATCAGCTTTTAACGTCCATTCTAAATATTTCCAAGGAAAGGCTTCCTCCGTATAGAGATCGGGATCAACTTCGCCTTGGAGTAAGCTGTGTCCTAGTCCCCAAGTGGCTTGAATTTCCAAGCGCTCGCCAGAAGCGGTGGCTGTTCCAGAGGAAATATTGGCAACGCTGCTACAATTCTTCGGCAACCGCCAGGAAACAGACTTACCAGAGAGCATGAATGAGCAATTCTCGCGATTAATGGCTCATTTACGCACTTCTCGCTGTCTTCTAATTATAGATAATATGGTTGCTTCGGCGATTAGCGATTTTTTTGAGGGAGACATTGCCAGCTTTTTGCAAGTATTAGAACCAGGGCCCTTTATTTTTGACGAGATTCGCGATCTTTTAGCGCAGCAATTAGCACGTCTGACTCTCCTCGAACGAGAGATTATGGACTGGCTGGCTAGCAAGCGAGAACCCGTTCCCTTGAGTGAGTTGCAAGCCAATTTTATCCGTCCTATTGCTGCTGGAGAACTGTTACAGGCACTCACGTCCCTGCAACGTCGGTCATTTATTGAAAAGGTCACTGCTGGTTTCGCACAACAACCTGTCGTGATGGAGTACGTGAAATACGTGAAGACCGTATAAAAGTTTAGGGATCATCATCGAACTCACGTTAATAACCGTTGGGTTGCTACAATGACTCTATCAAGATTTTAGCTGTCTTGAAAACCATGCTTCAAATCTTCAAAATATAAAAATTAACCTGGAAGCTATCATAATGAATCAACAACCTAAACCTCTATCATGGCAGCTTTGGCATCCTCATCAAGCACTTTGGAATTGGGATTTACTTAAAGTCATACGAAACGCTGTTCGTTTTGAGATAGTTTATAAGGTGATTGCAGGAATCATTATTGTTGTTGACACAATCATTCTTTATATGAGAGCGATGGTGAGAAGAGTCGCTAGACGAGGATTGACCAGCCTTTTTTTCACTCCAGCAATCCCAGAAAATATTTCCATAATCTATTTTGATTTGGGTACTCACAAGGAAGCAAAAGAATTAGTTTTGATGGTAGACAAAATACTCCCACACATTTGCCAAAAATTTAATTGCTATGCATTTGAAGCTTGTCAAGAATCTTTTGAAAAAGCTCAAGAGATATTAGCTAATAGAGAAAATGTAAAGTTAATTAATAAAGCTCTCTGTTATCAAATTCCTATAGATGGCAAAATTAGACTTTACAAGGATAAGAAAGTAGGACTGGGAAACTCTCTTTATAGGCAAAGTGAAACCTATGAAGAAACCGAAGCCACGCGACTATCTGATTGGCTGCATCAAAACAATATCGATCTACAAAACTACATTTGTCTTTTAAGGATGAATATTGAAGGCGCAGAGTATGAAGTTTTACAAGATCTTGTTAATAGCGGTCTTGCTAAATACATAGATGGATATTATGGAATGTGGGACGATTTATCCAAAATTAATAGACAGCGTGATGAGGAATTTCGTGCCTTTCTGAGTGATCACCAAATTGATTCGGTTACATTTAATGGACGTGATTTAAATTGGTTTTTTCGCATAAAATGCATTGAATACGATATCAATACGTCTGTTCAAGTAGGACTGCAAAGAATTTTAAATCAAATTAAAGTTGCTGAAAGTGATGTTAAGTAAAATCTAATCGCTTCCTGCGTCTAGAAGACTATTTCATAACAACGTTTCGGTACGCGATGGGAAAATAAAAGCATCGGCAGAAACTCGACCTACATACAATAATAAGGGACTGTCGGGATGACCGCTAGAGAGGCGCGATCGCTGTCAATCAGTGGTACGTTTGGACGCTCAAGCTAAACTGTAGCGCGAAGACATCAGCAATGCCCATTTTTGTAGAAGGATGGATACAGAGAGTCGCTACCCTAGCTAGGGAAGAACATCAGGTGCATCTCACTCTGGTACGGATGCGATCGCTCTCCTTTACCCGTTGTCTTAAAGACCCTGGCAACGAATTTTTTTGAGTAATTATATAGATGCTTTAATTTAAAAATAAACCTAATTTTCAGCAATTCTATCGAGAAAATTATAAAAAATTAAAATTAAATTAGCATTTGAAAATGGCTAGAACTGATACAATAGACATGAAAGCAACTATAACTGTTTTAAAGTAGGAATCAAATGTCACAGTGGATACATTTTTTATGCAATATGTCTTTAAAAAGCAACAATTGGCAATTAAAGAAAAGTGAAAAAGTTTCGTTACCTATGCTCTCTTATTATTCGGGATATCTCCCTCCAACTCGTCAAGTAAGGCATCTTATTATCGCGACCAAGCTAACAGGATGGCAATCATCAGAGTTCAGTGAGCGCCCAACGATACTACCAGAACAATTTAAAACTAAAACCACTCACGATTTTTCTGCGGTCTACCAATTAAGCGAACAATTAATGACTTCTAAAGTGTTGTTTAGATTTCAAATTTGTAGTAACGATCATACCGCTCAAGAATTAGCTCAATTTTTAGTTGATATTATGCAACTGACAATCTTGAGCGACGCTCGATATCTCGTTAGCGATGATTATCAAGATTTCTGGGCTGGAATTGCTGGAGTTCAGCTTTATCAAAGCAATCAAGCTTATCAAATCTGGCGTTAAATAGGCAGCTATCCACTATTGTTGAGATTAAATAAAGAAGAAGGAATTAAGTTATGGACACAGAAGAATTGCTCAGACGCTACGCTGCTGGCGAGAGGAATTTTGTTGATGCTGACTTGAGTGCTGCCGAGTTGGATGGGGCTAACCTGAGTGGGGCTAACCTGAGCGGTGTTATGATGATGAGTGGCCTCTTGGAAAGTGCCGACTTGAGTCATGCCAACCTGAGAAATGCCGATCTGGGCGAGTGCAACCTTGCTTTGGCTATCTTGGAGGGTGCTGACCTGAGTGGTGCTGGGTTGTTTCAAACGGCATTGGAGGGAGCCAACCTGAGTGGAGCCAACCTCGATGGGGTTTATTGGATGTATACCGATCTCACCAATGCCAATTTGAGAGGTGCTAAGAATGTTGATATCGAGGATATGAAGATTAATGCCAGGCTCTCCAACACCGTTATGCCCGATGGAAGTGTTGTCAGTAGAACTTAGCCTAAGAATGTCAACGGAATTACTCTTCAAATCTATGCCAGTTTAATCGCTTATATTTTGTTGTTGTTAGTGGAAATTCCACGAGAATTTTGCTCTCGTCCTCTGCATGAATTACGTTTATAAAGTTTTGTTGCTGGATTCAATATTTCTGGCAGCCACAATCATAGCAAATTAGGATCAAAAGCACCACAGAGATATTGATGTCTTGAGCCAATTAGATAGCTTTGCCTGTAGTTGATTTGATTTCAATTTGCTGTAAATTCAAGATGGGTACTGCTTTACAGAAGTAATTCTAAAAAGTTGATTAGACCTCCTGCAAAAGTAAAAAATAATCATTTTTGATGCTTGAATCATCAATTCTTATTCCTGTTCCCTGACTTCTGCAAGAAATCTAGTGAGAGACTTTTCCAAAAATTACTTTGATGGGAACCGGATGAGATTGATAAAAATCTGAAGCGACTTCTTCAATTTTTTTAGTCCAGTCTTCTTCAACTAGAGCATCGAGATAATCTCGATATCCTGGAGTAGCACTCGGTTTTTTTATTAAATTGTTAAGGAGAGTATCAAGGACTGCTTTTGCCGTACTACTACCATAGGAAGTCTCTTTATTAAAGCCAATGTCTAGCAGCCAAACTAAATGTTTTTCAGCCTTTTTTACGCGAATAATTTTAAGGCGATGGGTATAGCGAGCGATATCGATATTTTTTTGTTGTTGCCATAAAGCTTCTGCTTCAGCAAGACATCCAGATTTAGCTTTTTCAAGGATAGAATTATTCATCCTTCTATAAAGCCTGCGAAGATGATAGAGTTGATACAAAATCATTCCTTGCCCATCTTCATGCTGTAATTTGTAATTAGCAATCATGACTGATTGTTTGGCATCAATTTCGTATAAAACTGCTTTGCCGTTCTCGGACGAATGCTTGGAAACAATAGAGTGAACTTGGAGTTTGTGAGACTGAGAAGATCCTTGAATTTTTTGAAATATTCCTGAAATGATGGATTCAACTGTTACGCTATTGAGATCGGCGATTGTAAAAGACATTTTTACCTCCTAAAATCTTAATTCTTAGCTCGACCAAATCGCAACAAAAATATTCCTCTTTAACAAATTGAGTCGTCCTCAATTCAAATAAACAAACAAAAAAGATTTAATAAGTTACTTCAGTCTAAAAGTTCTTCCTGTCTCTGTCAGTGTCATATATTACTGAGCAAGAGTGATTTCCGTCAGTTAAAATATTAATGTATAAGGATTAAATTTCTACCCTAAAACCCAATTAACAAGGGTACGCACGGCAAATCCTGTGGCCCCTGCATTGTTTACCCCATTTTCCTTTTCCGTCCAAACTGGGCCAGCAATATCTAAGTGCGCCCAAGGCGTATCCTTAATATACTGCTTTAAGAACAACGCCGCCGTAATTGCTCCTCCGGCCCTGGGCCCTGTATTTTTCATGTCAGCAAGGGGAGATTTAAGTCCTTCAAAATACTTCTCCTCTAGGGGCATCTGCCAGACCTTTTCTCCCGCCATTTCTGCTGCTGCTTTTAGCTGTCGGGTCAGGGTTTCATCTGTACTCCACAATCCAGCAATATCGTCGCCCAAGGCAATTACACAAGCTCCAGTCAAGGTTGCCAAATCAATGATCGCCTCGACTTCTAATTTTTCAGCAAACACCAAGGCATCTGCTAGCGTCAAGCGTCCCTCAGCATCAGTGTTGTTGACTTCAATGGTCTTGCCATTAGAAGCCGTAATAATGTCGCCAGGGCGCATAGCACGACCACTGATCATATTCTCAGTTGCTGGACAGATAAAGTGCACCTCAACCGCCTCCGGTTTGAGTTGGGCAATGGCTTTAGCTGCCCCTAGTGTAGCCGCGCCACCTCCCATATCCATTTTCATGCCTTCAATGCCACTGCCGGCGACTTTGATGTTTAGTCCCCCAGAATCGAAGGTGACACTCTTGCCGACAATCGCTACTTTGCGCTGCGGGGTGGCGGTCGGTTTGTAGGTGAGGTGGATGAATTTCGGCGGCAAGTCGGAGGCTTTGCCTACGCCTAAATAAGACCCCATGCCCAATTGTTCGCAGTCTTCTTGTTCGAGAATTTCGACAGCAAGTCCGTATTCGGCGGCTAACTGTTCGGCGGTTTCGGCCATGCTGGCGGGGGTAAGGCTATTGGCTGGGGCTGCGACCAACTCCCGTGTTAAAATGACACCCGAACAGAGAATTTGGGCGCGGTAAATTGCCTCGTCTGCTTCGTCACAGCCGAGAATTTCGACGGTTTCTAGCTGGGTTCCTTTGTCTTCGGGTTCTGATTTGAAGCGGTTGTCTTTGTGCAGGGCGAGAAGAATCCCTTCTGCGATCGCGCCAGCCGTTGCTGCTGCCTCATCTCCTGCGACTGGTAGGCTGATGCCGAGGGTTTTGACGTTTTCTTTTCTAGACGTGCGGGCGATTGCTGCCGCCGCTAATCTCGCACCATTGAGTTTCCACTCTTGCGCTTTCCCCAATCCGACTACTATCACTTTGCGAATCGGACTACTACCCCCTACGCGAGTTACGGCACTTGTTCCAGATTTCCCCTCAAATTCGGTTTCTTTGATGAGTTCTTGCAACGTTCCGGCTAGTTTTTGGTCTAATTGAGCGAGATCTCCGCTTAAGTCTGTCGCACTTTCAAACATCCCTAGAGCGAGTGCGTCGCCTGCCCAGTCCAATCGTGCCGTCTTTGTCCCTCGAATGTCCATTCTTGTCTCGTGATGGTGTTGCTAAGTTCGTCTGAAATTCTAGCCTAAATTACCCTCTCATTTAACGCCCAGCTTGCTTGTAGCCCCTGACAATCATTAAGCCTGTTGAAAATGAGAATTTAGGTGTCATGCCTTCATCAAATGTAACATTCTGGGGGAGCTAAGAGGTTAGTTTGCTCTAAAATATTAAGGTTTGTAAAATATAATTGCAAAAGGTTGCTATTTCTGGCTTGATAAGTAGGTAAAGAAGTTCTGTCAACTTCAAAGATTTTCTTACCTAGCGACTGCTTTACCCGATAAAAAGTAAAAACAGCAAAGTAACAAACAGCTTATTTTTGGAACCAACTTTTTTTTATTTTATTCAGAGAGGTCATAAAATGTTTCAAAGATTATTTGGCAAAAGAAAGGAATTTTTCGCAGAACTTAAAGACACGGGTGCTAAAGCCGCTAAAGACACGGGTGCTAAAGCTGTTGATATGATCGCAGACCTTAAAGACACGGGTGCTAAAGCGGTTAAAGACACGAGTGCTAAAGCCGTTGATGCGATCGCAGACCTTAAAAACACGGGTGCTAAAGCCATTGATGCTAGCAATGGCAAAGCCTCAGCTTCCAGTCAAGCCGCTGCGCCAGCAGGAGTTGCTCTGGTAAAAGATGCAGAAAATGGCAAGGCAGATCAAAAAGCAGGTAAAAAAGCTAGCAAAAAGCCCTCTGACAAAGCGGCTAAAACTTCTCAGAAAAAAGAGGACAAAAAGCCGGCTCCTGCTGCTACTGCTAAAATCGCGGCTGTGGCTCCTCCTAAAAAAGAAGAACCGACTGAAGTCGAATTTGCTACAAAATTTCTCGTCGTGCAAACATCTTCTCGTCGTCTTCCTGGCCCCAGCTTAAGTCCTTTTAAAGCAATGGCTAAACAGGTCAAAACCCCCAGAAGATAAAATTTTTAAGCTTTTACAAGATTAGTTTTTGCCCAGGACAGCAGTTCTGGGTTATTTATTAATTGTTATTATTTGCGAAATACTCAAGTAACATGATAGATTTTAACTTCTTACTATCCTCTGAGACTTTGGCGAAACTTCCAACACCAACGCCAGAAGCCAAACAATTACTCCAACAACAAATCATTACTGACAAAAATCCTGGTACGATTCTTCAAGATTTTCAAAAAATGCTCGATTTTATTGGAGAAAATGGCTGCGAAGTAAGTGAAGTCAATGCTTATTTTTCAATGAAAAAATTGCGAGATATTAATGCTTTTCTTAGTTATCCTATTGAGATCGATCTCAAACGCCCTCAACAAAAATCCTATCCCTATATTCACGCATTATATCTCCTTTTAAGAATATCTGGACTAGCTTATCCTAACTCACAAAATAAAAAAAAGTTGCTTGTTTTAGACCAAGAATTATTTACGTCTTGGCATCGCCTCAACCCCACCGAACGTTATTTAATTTTGTTAGAAATAGGAATGTTATGGGCAGATGAAAATATTTTAGACGGTTACACTGCTTACCCTAATCTTTTTGTATGGCATAGATTCTTGTCAGAAATCCCAGCGAAAGGAGCTAGCCTGAATAAGCAAAATAAGCGTCTATTTGAATTTCATGCCATTCCTGGCTTTACTAATTTAGCTCTATTACATTTATTTGGAATTGTTAATCTAAGACAGGGTAAACCTGAAGCAGGAAAGGGATGGCGTGTCACCTACGTAGAAAAAACCGCTTTTGGCGAAGCGATAGTACAAGTCTTGCTCCATTCAATGATGGCTAATCCCAATTTATTGATTCTTGAGAATGCTCAATCCATCACTCATGGTAAATTACAGCCAATGCTACAAGAATATTTCTCTGAATATCAACAACAATTAGTGCTTGACGGTAAATTAGAAAAAACAGAGGGAATTTACATTTTCAAAGTTTCTCTAGATAAAGCATGGCGGCGAATTGCTATTCCTTCTCATCTCACTCTCGAACCCTTAGTCGATAGTATTCTCAATTCTTTTGACTTTGGTCAAGATCACCTTTACCGATTTATTTGCTGCAATCGTATCGGGATGCCCTTCAACATTAATCATCCTTATATGGAAGATGAACCGCCTTTTACCAATCGATTTCGCGTGGAAGAATTACCCTTAAAAATCGGTGAGATAATGATATTTAACTTTGATTTTGGCGATGACTGGGAATTTGCACTGCTTTTAGAGGCTATTAATCCTCCTGATAAAACACTCAAAAAACCAAAACTCTTGGAATCTCACGGGACAGCACCAGAACAATATCCCGATTACGATGAAGAAGAATACTACGATGAAGAAGAATAGCTTCCTTGATTAATTATTCACCAAACGTTAACGCTTTTCCCCTAACTTCTGTGTTAAGTTTCCCGCGTTCGTAGACAATTTGACCGCCGACTAGGGTATAAACTGGCCATCCCGTTAAACTCCAGCCTTCAAAAGGACTCCAACCGCATTTCGTCTGTAATTCCTCTCGTAAAACTGGACGGTAAGCCGCTAAATCCACCAAGACTAAATCGGCATCGTAACCTGGTTGAATTGACCCTTTATGCGGAATTTGATAAGCTTTAGCCACGGCTGTAGACATCCAGTTAGCGACTTGGGCAACGCGACAGCGCCCCTGCATCGCCTGGGTTAACATTAAGGGCAGAGAGGTTTCTACCCCAGGCATTCCCGATGGGGATTGGGGATAGGGTTGAGCTTTTTCTGCTAGGGTGTGGGGGGCGTGGTCGGTGGCGATAAAGTCGATAACCCCATCTAATAAGGCTTGCCAAAGCATGACATTATTTTCGGGCGATCGCAAGGGCGGGTTCATTTGCGCGAGCGTGCCCACCTTTTCATAAGCCTCGGTATTAAGCAGTAAGTGCTGGGGTGTAACTTCTGCCGTGACCCAACTCGGCTTATTGTGGCGCAGAAACTCCGCTTCAATGCCAGTAGACAGGTGAAGGATGTGCAGCCGCCGTCGGTACTTTTTCGAGAGTTTGAGGGCTAATTGCGTGGCGTTGAGCGCGGCTTGTTCGTCTTGAATGAGGGAATGTACCGCCGGGTCAGTTATACCAGCAAATTGCTTGCGCCGTTCAATAATCCTGGCTTGGTCTTCGGCGTGGACGGCAATTAAGCGCTTTCCTTGGGCAAAAATTGGCTCTAATGCCGCTTCCGTACTAACTAACAAGGCTCCGTGTGCCGACCCCATAAAAATCTTAATGCCGCAGCTTGGGTGAGCCGTGCGTAAATCGGGCAAGTTGTCTGGCGTTGCGCCGATAAAAAAGCCATAATTAACTAAACATTTGTGGGCGGCTCGTTGCAACTTGTCATCTAACGCGGCTTGGGTTGTTGTCAAAGGACGAGTGTTGGGCATTTCCAAAAAAGAAGTGACTCCTCCCTTAGCGCAAGCACAAGTTGCTGTCAACAAGTCCTCTTTATGTTCTAACCCTGGTTCGCGAAAGTGGACTTGGGGGTCGATGACACCGGGCAACAAAGTCAGTCCCGTTGCGTCTATCATGGTACTAAAGTCAATGTCAGGGATTTCTGATGCCACCTGCGCTATTTTTCCGTTCTCAATTAGCACGTCGCCTTGGAGAAACTCCCCGTCAGGCAAGAGAATTCGCGCGTGACGTATTAGTAACTTACTCATGAAAAACAAAAAAATCCTAACTCGTTCAACCTTACTTTAATCTTCCCACTAGTTTGGGGCTGGTTAAACTAAAAAACGAATATTTGTCATCTTTCTAACATCTTGTTGCCACTGTCGTCACTCGTTCTATCTCAATTATGGCTCGAAGCATCAATCCTCATCCGAAGGAAACCTCTTCCCCCTCGCCCGAAAATCCTTGGTTAGAAGCCGTTAAAACCATTGCTACCGCCTTGATTCTCGCCTTTGGTATTCGGACGTTTGTCGCTGAGGCTCGCTACATTCCTTCTTCTTCGATGGAACCTACCTTAGAAATTAACGATAAATTAATTATCGAAAAACTCAGCTATCGTTTTGAATCCCCTCAACGCGGGGATGTCGTCGTCTTTTCTCCCACTGATGCTCTCAAAGCACAAAACTTTCACGATGCTTTTATTAAGCGCGTAATTGCTTTACCCGGAGAAACGGTCAAGGTTAAGGCAGGAACGGTTTTTATTGACAACCAGCCTCTGTCCGAAAAATACATTGACGAAGACCCTAACTACAACTACGGCCCCGTAACGGTTCCGGCTGGGCAATACTTGGTATTGGGAGACAACCGCAATAACAGCTACGATTCTCACTTATGGGGATTTGTCCCCAAAGAAAATATCATCGGCAAAGCTTTCGTGCGTTTCTGGCCGCCTCAGCGCGTGGGGGCGCTGGATGAAACCCCTATCTATCCGGTACCACAGCCATAATTAATCGTTAATCGGAGCCTATTGCCGCCGTTAAATCCTCTAGGAGGATTCCATTCCCCCACTTGTTACAGTTAAATAAGAAATAAAGCCTACAGTCTTTAGGTCTATGTTTAAACTGCTTGCAAAAATGAAACTCCTTTTGAAATCTTTAGTCGTGATGGGATTAATTGCCGCCCTTGTCTTTGGTAATGTCAGTAACGCTCTGGCTGCACGGACGGGTGGGCGCATCGGCGGCGGTTCGTTCAGTGCCCCTAGAACCTATACTTCGCCAGGAGGTGGCTATCGGTCACCTGTCGGAGGCTACGGTTACGGCGGTGGTGGGGGTATTGGTTTTCCCTTCCTGCTTCCTTTTTTTGGCTTTGGCGGCGTGGGGTCGTTGTTTACCATCCTCATTTTCATCGCTATTGCTAACTTTCTCATCAGAAGCATTAGAAATGTTGGCAGTGGGGGCGATTCCTCTGACACTTATAGCTCCGAAAACCCATCTGTTTCTGTTGGCAAAGTTCAAGTAGGCTTGTTGGCAAATGCTCGTCAGTTGCAGCACGAACTCGATGAACTAGCACAAAGTGCCGACACAGGAACAGCAGCCGGACGTGCGATGGTCTTGCAAGAAGCTAGCTTGGCATTACTGCGCCACCCCCAATTTTGGATTTACGGCGCAACCGAATCCCAAACGACTCCTTTAGCCCTAGCTGAGGCGAAATTCAACCAACTGGCTTTAACCGAACGGAGCAAGTTTACGGCGGAAACCCTGACTAACGTCAACAACCAACTCCGACAAGTCTCTCCCACCGCTTTACTAGAAGGTGAGGCTCAATCAAAGAGTGCCTTGGCCGAATCGCGTGAATACATCGTCGTTACCCTGATTGCCGCTGTCGAAGGTAAGTTAGAGTTGCCCAAGGTTAATGATACTGAGGAGTTACGGCGAGCGGTGCAGCAAATTGGGGGACTGAGCAGCGATCGCTTGTTAGCTGTCGAGATCCTCTGGACACCTCAAGCACCTGGAGATACGCTCACCACAGACGATATTTTGGCAGAATATCCTAACCTCAAATTAGTCTAATTTTCTTGCCATTGGTAGCGATTGTCTTGAAAGTCAAGTTAAGAGTCAAAATTGTTGACGACCAGAAAACTGACTTTTTCAAGCGATCGCTAACAAGAAACCAACTCAGGAATGGGTTAGACCTCTTATTCCCAAGTAGATTGACTCGAAAGCGCGAGATACATTCCCAGTAAAACCACGGCAAATGATACCCAGCTTAGCATTGCCAATTTTTCGGATAGTAATGTCCCCGCGCCAATGGCAGCAAAGACGGGTTCTAATAAAAGGAATAAGGCAACAAAACCTGATGATAAATGATTGAGACTGTAGACTAACAACCTCTGACCGAACACTTGACAGAACAAAGATAGGGCAATAATTGTTAGCCAACCTTGCCAAGAATAGGGAAAGATTCTACCTCCTGTTAACAGAACAAAAGGGAGCGTAAAAAGTGTTGCGATCGCTGAACTCCAAAAAATAATTAAGGTAGGATCTAAGCGCGTTTGTAATTGCTCTAAAACTAATAAATAGCCACTAAACGTAATCGCAGCCGCAAAGGCAGCAATATCGCCTGTTACTTGACTGGTTACACTGGTAATATCTTCTAATCCGAGGGCAACTGCTCCCGTGATGGCAATGAGCATTCCAATGAGGAATTGATTGTCAAAGCGTCTTCCTAAAAGTAACCACGCTCCCAAGGTGGTAAACAGTGGAGTAAGATTAGAAAGTAAGGTAGCATTGGCCACGCTCGTTTGTGTCAGCGACCAAGCATAGAGAACGAGATCCGCCGAGAAAAAGATAGCTAGTGCTAGTAATCCAGCCCAAACCCAGCCCGATTGAGGCAAAGCAGGTTTAGGTTGCTCTAAATTTAAACGGTAGCGCAATCCTAAAAATCCTTGCCAAGCACCCAAGACAATGGCAGTGATCCAAAAGCGACTGAAAGCGGTTGCTCCGAAGGTAATTTCTTGTTCGCTCAAGCGGATGAAAATAGCGGATGATGAGATAAAGAATAAGGCTAATACTAAGGCCGCGATCGCCCAGAAAACGGGGGTTTTGGTTAACGGTTGGGAAAAGTCGAACGTTTTGGTCACTTGGGTTAAAAAAGAGATGGTTAACAGGTTAATGGCTGAGTTAAATCGAGCTTTTAGAACAGACAAAGAAAATTATCGCAGTTCGTGGCGAACATTTTTGTGCCGCTTAAGCCCGTTTATGATTGTCTCATAACATTAAGCGGCTATTGCCTCTCATTAGGAGTAGGAATCTCTAAGTTTCCGGGTTTGCTAAAACCTTAGAATCTAACGATAGGCTGTTTTATCATCCTTGCCGCAACGTACCATATAATATTGGAGACAAGACCGAGTTATTCAACCTCTTGCAAAAATCGAAAATTGTCGGTTGAGTGAGGGGTAGAGAAGTTGATTTTTCATTCCTTTCCCCTTTAACCTTTCCCCGACTTCTGCAAGAAGTCTATTCATGACCTTTGACAAACGCGCCAGTGGCATTTTACTGCATCCCACCTCGTTACCCAGCCGTTTTGGTATTGGGGACTTAGGAGAACAAGCTTACCGTTTCCTGGATTTTCTCGATAACAGTTACCAGAGTATTTGGCAAATTTTGCCGCTCAGCCCGACTGGATACGGCAATTCTCCTTATTTTGCTTATTCGGCACTGGCAGGCAATCCATTACTGATTAGTCCTGATATTTTGCACGGCGAAGGGTTGCTTTCAGAGGAAGATTGGCAGGATTTACCCGAATTTCCCAGCGATCACGTTGATTTTGCGCTCGTAATGGAAACCAAGCTGCCGCTACTCAAAAAAGCGTGTGAAAACTTTAAAGTTCGTGCCAATGAGCAACAATGGAAGGCATTTAAGGCGTTTTGCGATCGCTCTGTTTCCTGGTTAGAAGATTATGCCCTTTTTATGGCATTGCAAGAAGCTTTTGAAGGGCAAGCCTGGAACCATTGGGAGAGTGATATTGCCCAACGCAAACCCGAAGCGATTCAACGCTGGACGGAACGCCTGGGGGAAGCGATTTTCTCTCATAAATTTTTGCAATTTGAGTTTTTCCGGCAATGGAAAAGCTTAAAACAGTATGCCAATGACAAAAATTTGCAAATTTTTGGCGATATTCCCATTTATGTTGCTCACAATAGTGCGGATGTGTGGGCTAATCCGGGCATTTTTTGCTTAGATAATAAAACGGGCGAAGTCGCTTTGATGGCAGGGGTTCCCCCCGATTATTTTAGCGAGACGGGGCAGTTGTGGGGCAATCCGGTCTATGACTGGGAGACGCTCGAAGAAACGCAGTTTAAATGGTGGATTGAGCGGTTTAAGCGGATTTTAGAGGATGTCGATATCGTGCGGGTTGACCATTTTCGCGGCTTTCAAGCGTATTGGGCAGTTCCCCAAGGGGAAGAAACGGCGATGAATGGTGAATGGATAGAAGCTCCTGGTGAGGAGTTTTTTGAGCGATTGCGGGACGAATTGGGCGTTTTACCGATTGTAGCTGAGGATTTGGGCGTTATCACTCCAGAAGTGGAAGCCCTGCGCGATAAATTCAACTTTCCTGGCATGAAAATCCTGCATTTTGCCTTCGACTCCGATCGCGCTAACCCCTTTTTACCCTTCAACTTCGTCAATCGCAACTGTGTCGTCTACACCGGAACCCACGACAACGATACCACCTTGGGCTGGTTTAGTGAGCGTACTTTCGAGCAACGAACCAGCATCACCGATTATTTAGGCTGTCTGTGTCCCGAAGGTATTCACTGGAGTCTGATTCGCTTAGCGATGGGGTCGGTTGCCAATGTCGCTATTTTCCCCTTACAAGATATTCTAGGATTGGGCACAGAAGCGCGGATGAATACCCCCAGCCTAGCCGATGGAAACTGGGCTTGGCGTTACCCCGCCGAGATGCTCACCCCCCAGACAGGCAAACACTTGCGCTTTTTAACGGAACTGTACGGGCGCAGGGAGTCTGATTAATTAAATAGGGAACAGGAAATAAAATCAAAGTGTACCTCACGCTCGTTGAGAAACGCTATCCCTATTTAAGTTGCCTATTATGTCCATCAAAACAAAGCTAGCAAACTTTTCCGGCTCTCCCGTACTTGTGGTGATAATAAAATCTTATAAATTGATGTAGGATGGGTTAGACGGCAGTAACCATTTAAACTTAACTAGAAATTATCAATCCGTCGTAACCCATCTTCTTGAAATTTGTAACATATACGAACATTTTACCACATGATGTCGGGAGAGCCATAAAGTAGCGGCACTTGATCATTAAACTTAGCAATTTATTGTGGAAATCACTTTTTTAGGAACCAGTTCTGGCGTTCCCACGCGATCGCGCAATGTCTCTAGTGTAGCCTTGCGCCTGCCGCAACGGGCCGAAGTTTGGCTGTTTGATTGCGGGGAAGGGACACAGCACCAACTCCTCCGCAGCGACTTGAAGGTTTCGCAAATTAACCGCATTTTCATCACCCATATGCACGGCGACCACACCTATGGGTTGATGGGATTGCTGGCCAGTTGTGGGTTGGCAGGCAACGCCCAAAATATCGAACTGAGTGGGCCGCCAGAATTGACGGATTATTTGCAAGCTTGTGCTAAATACTCTTACGTCAAGCTGTTTAGTCGCGTCCAAGTTCGCACCGTCAGTCCCGGCATCGTCTACGAAGATGAAGAATTTACGGTCAGTTGCGGCCTCCTCAAACACCGCATTCCGGCTTTTGGCTATCGTGTACAGGAAAAAAACCGCCCCGGACGCTTCAATGTCGAACGCGCTCAAGCATTAGGCATTCCGTCGGGCCCGATTTATGGCAAGCTCAAACAAGGAGAAACCGTGACCTTAAGCGATGGTCGTCGTATTCGGGGACAGGACTTGTGCGGAGAAATCGAACTCGGACGCAGTTTGGTTTACTGTACAGATACCGTTTTTTGTGACGGAGCAGTGGAACTAGCGCGAGGAGCAGATGTCTTAATTCACGAAGCGACGTTTGCCCATCAAGACGCGCAACTCGCCTTTGATCGCCTCCATTCTACCTCGACGATGGCAGCCCAAGTCGCGCTAGCCGCAGGGGTTAAGCAATTGATTATGACCCATTTTAGTCCTCGCTATGCCCCTGGAAATCCCTTACAGGTAGAGAATTTATTAGCAGAGGCGCGGGCAATTTTTCCTAACACGCTTTTAGCGCGGGATTTCCTGACTTACGAGATTCCGAGGCGCAATACAGCGACTGAAAGCGTAGCAGATGGTGTTTTAGCTAGCATCAGCCAAAACAGTATTTCTCGTTAAGAGTTGAACAGCCGCTTGGTATTGCAAATCTACTTCCGTGCCAATTTGTAGGTAAGCAATCGGGTCTTGAGGAACAATTTCATTGGGCAGAATGCCGAGTTTGTGAATGTCTTTATGATTGGGGGTTTCGTATTTAGCCACCGTAATCGCCAATCCCGCACCATCGGGTAACTCAAATAAGGATTGAATTAACCCCTTGCCAAAGGTTTTTTCGCCGACTAAGATAGCACGTCTGTTATCTTGTAGGGCGCCTGCGAGAATTTCACTAGCGCTGGCCGTCCCCTGATTGACTAAAACCGCCAAGGGGTCTTTTGTCAGTGCTAAATCGGTTGCCATAAAGCTATCTTGAATGCCTTGACGGTTGACGGTGTAAACAATCGTCCCTTCGGGCAACCAGAGGCGGGCAATTTCAATACCTGCTTGCAAAAGTCCCCCTGGATTATTCCGTAAATCTAAAATATACGCCTGCGCTCCTTGCTGTTCTAAATCCTCAATGGCGGCTGAAATTTCAAGGGCAGCATTGGCACTAAATTGATTGAGGCGGATGTAACCGATAGCTAGGTTCTCGGACGAACGGTCGAGCCTGACAACAACAGGACTCAGCGAAATTTTCTGTCGCACAATTTCAACGGTGCGAATGCCATTTGCGTCTTCTCCTAACGATTGAACCGTCAAAGATACTTTCGTACCGCCGGGCCCGCGCATTTTCGCCGCCGCCTCGTCGAGCGTCAACTGAGCCGTATTGATGCTGTCGATGGTCAAAATACGATCGCGGGCCTTGATGCCAGCCGCTTCAGCAGGAGATCCGGCCAGAGGGGCGACCACTTCTAGGTTTCCCGTTTCGGCATTGATGTTGATTTGCAAGCCCACGCCCGATAATTCCCCGGCGGTAGTCACTTGCAGGTTGTGGTACTGTTCGGGGCGCAACAGGCGCGTAAAAGGTTCGTCAAGCGTCGCCAGCATTTCTTCAATCGCCCCGTAGGTTTCTTGGCGATTCGCTAGCGGGCGCTTGAGATACTGTTGCCGGATAAACCACCAATTCTGATGGTTGAACGTATTGTCTATATAAGACTGGTTGACGAGTCGCCAAGACTGCAAGAGAAGTTTTTGTTCTATGGTAAAGGCGGCTGCACTGGGCATCCCCCCGATGAAAGAGATAATACAGGTGAAAATCAGCAGTAGAGTAACCCAAAACGCACGTTTTCTCATAGGGGAATGGTAGCTCGCATTTATTGCATTTTAGCTTGTGAAATGGTAGATTCTTAGAACTCGGATATATATAAAAAACAACCAATATAAATAAGACATTAGTACTTATGGTTTTAGTATCTCATAAGCACAAATTGATTTACCTCAAAACAGGGAAAACAGCCGGAACGTCTGTTGAGATTCTCTTTGAGTTACTCTGCGGTTTAAGCGAGGCACCGAGCCACCAAACTGATGAAATTGTCTCTGAGTCTGGAATTATTGGCGCAAGAGGCAATAATGCCTCTCAAAAGACCTGGCACAATCATATGCCGGCACATTTGGTGAAAGAAAAATTAGGCGACTCCATTTGGAATGATTATTTTAAATGCTGCATTGTCAGAAATCCCTGGGATAAAATGGTATCTTTATATTATTGGCGTAAAAAAAATGGACAATTATCAGGGTTTCAAGACTGGCTCATGCGCTATTATTCTAAGTTTGTGCCAAAACATAACTGGCAAGATTGGTTAGCCAGCTTTCCTGACAGACGTAGTCTAAAAGATTGGATGGCTAAGTCACCAATTAATTATAAAACTGGAAACATTATTGATCGAAAAGTTTATACGATTAATAATCAACTCGCTTTAGACTTTTACATCAGATTTGAAAATTTACAAGAAGGAATCGTAGAAGTATGCGATAAATTAGGATTGGTTTGCGATTCACAATACCTCGGAAACTATAAAGGTGGCATTAGAAAAAATAAAGCCCATTATACAGAATACTATAACCAAGAAACCCAGGGAATCGTTCAAGAAATGTTTAATTTAGAAATCAAAGAATTTAACTATCAATTTGGTGATTAGATACGAAATTTGTCCCCAAAATATAAAGTACAATGTATGCCGTCAGGCTACTTCGGGTTTTTAAAGCGGTTGTTTACCCTATTCGCTATATTCAATATTATAGTCCGTGAAACAAAAATTTACTCACTGTAATACCCTTATGGTAATTGAATGGCTTAAATTCCACGTTTCTCCTCAATTGCGAGAACAATTCATTCAAAGAGACCGGGAAATCTGGACGGCAGCCCTGTCAAACTATCCAGGTTTTTTAGGCAAAGAAATCTGGATCGATCCCAATTTGCCGCAAGTAGTCGTGTTGGTCATTCGTTGGAAAAGTCGCCAACATTGGAACTCAGTCCCTGCCACGATTTTAGAAGCCACTGAAAAAACCTTCGCTCAAGTGATGGGAGAAAATACTTATGAAATGGTTGAAACGGGAGAATATCAAGTGCGGCAATTTCCGGCTCATTCGTTAAAAGATGCTTACTAAAAAATCTTTATGAAAATTGCGATTTTATCTCAAGATGCCAGCTTATATTCGACAAAACGGCTCAAAGAAGCAGGAGAAGCCCAAGGCCATGAAATGAGAGTCGTTAACTATTTGCGCTGTTACATGAACATTACCGCCCACAAACCCGATGTGTTCTACAATGGCAAGCCGCTAGAAACCTTTGATGCCGTCATTCCGCGTATTGCGGCCTCCAAGACCTTTTACGGAACGGCAGTCGTGCGCCAGTTCGAGGTGATGGGGGTTTTTACCGCCAACGAGTCGCAGGCGATTTCTCGTTCCCGCGACAAACTGCGCTGCTTACAGATTCTCGCTCGTGAAGGCATCGGTTTGCCCGTTACCGGGTTTGCCCACGCCACTCAAGATATTGACGGCTTGATTGAGACGGTGGGCGGGGCCCCAGTAGTGATTAAATTGCTAGAAGGGACACAAGGAATTGGCGTGGTGCTGGCCGAAACCTACCAAGCCGCCAAATCGGTGATTGAAGCGTTCCGACAATTAGATGCCAATATCCTCGTTCAAGAATATATTAAAGAAGCTGCTGGAGTGGATATTCGCTGTTTTGTCGTCGGGGGAAAAGTCATTGCAGCCATGAAACGTCAAGGGGCCGAAGGCGACTTTCGTTCCAACCTGCATCGGGGAGGCAAAGCACAAAAAGTTAAATTAACCCCCGAAGAGCGCAGTACCGCCCTTCGAGCCGCAAAAGCAATGGGACTGCGAGTGGCTGGAGTAGACTTGCTGCGTTCCAATCACGGCCCCGTCGTCGTTGAGGTCAACTCTTCACCGGGGTTGGAAGGCATTGAGCAGGCTACAGAGGTAGATGTTGCCGCAAAAATAATTGAATTTGTCGATAAAAATGCCAGTCTTGGCGCGAATCGCGATCGCATCCAATATTAATCATGTTTTTAACAGTAGGGGTATGGCATTGCCATGCCCCTACCCATCGCTTTAAAATTTTGGCCCCAGCCCAATTTTAGGCGCATAGACAGCACGCTCGCCGAGTTCCTCCTCTATTCGCAGCAGGCGGTTGTATTTAGCCACCCGTTCACTACGGCACAGAGAACCCGTTTTAATCTGTCCGGCGCGAGTGGCAACGGCTAAATCGGCAATGGTAGTGTCTTCGGTTTCGCCCGAACGGTGGCTGATCACCGAACGGAATTTATTGCACTTGGCCAGTTCGATGGTTTCGAGGGTTTCAGTGAGTGTGCCAATTTGATTGAGTTTAATCAAAATAGAATTGCCTACCCCCAAATCAATGCCTTTTTGCAAGCGCGTCGGGTTGGTGACGAATAAATCATCCCCCACCAGTTGAAGGCGACTGCCCAAACGTTCAGTGAGGATTTTCCAATTGTCCCAATCTTCTTCTTGTAAGCCGTCTTCAATCGAGACAATCGGATATTGGCTGGCTAATTGATCGAGAAAATCAATCATTTCGGCAGGCGAGTGGGCAGAACCATCATAGATGTACTGGCCATCTTTGTAGAATTCACTGGCGGCTACATCCATTGCTAGAGCGATCTCTTGTCCTGGCTTATAACCTGCCCGTTCGATCGCTTCAATCAGCAAATCTAAGGCTTCTTGATTAGAGGCAAGATTGGGGGCATATCCGCCTTCATCACCCACGCCAGACAGCAACTTGCGTTCTTTTAACACTTTAGCGAGGACAGCAAAGATTTCTGCTCCCCAGCGCAACCCCTCCGCGAAAGAACCTGCCGCCAAAGGCATAATCATAAACTCTTGAAAGTCTACATTATTGTCCGCGTGGGCCCCACCGTTGAGGACGTTCATCATGGGTACGGGGAGGACATTGGCGAGGGGGCCGCCCAAATAGCGATAGAGGGGTATTTCGAGTTCTGCGGCCGCCGCTTTGGCCGTTGCTAGGGATACGGCTAAAATGGCGTTGGCACCCAACTCTTTTTTGTTAGACGTGCCGTCGCGGCCAATCATTTTGAGGTCAACAGAAGCCTGATCGAAACC
>JBGTNM010000221.1:0-15783 GCA_041743025.1 Microcystaceae cyanobacterium | reverse complement strand
GTCGATTTATGGCCCTATGTGAGCGGAAATGCTGAAGAATGGGCTTTGTGGCAGCAAATCGCCGAGCGTTATTGGCCGGGTGCGTTAACGTTAGTGTTACCCGCCTCTGAATTAGTTCCTCAAGCCATGAATGCCCTCGATCCTACGACAATCGGGATACGGGTTGCCGATTGTGTGACAGCCTATCAAATCCTCTCACAGACAGGGCCTCTAGCCACTACTAGTGCCAACCGTTCGGGAGAACCTCCTCAAAGAAGCATGGCAGCGATCGCGGCAGCTTTCCCCCAGGTATGGACACTTGGGGAGTTAGAAAGCGACAATAGAGATATTGGCGGCAGTGGCTTACCCTCGACAGTTGCTAAATGGACGGGGGCAGGCTGGGAAATTTTGCGCCAAGGAAGCGTCAAAATCATGAGTGATCAATGATGGATGAAATTGAAGCGATCAAGAAAGAATTAGAAGCAACACGACTGGCTTATGGCATGGCACTCCAATTGAGTCAATTAAAGGGGGGATTTTTAGCGCGAACTGCCCACGAATTGCGATCGCCCCTCAGCAGTTTGATCGGATTGCACCAGCTTATTTTATCCGACCTCTGCGAAAGTCCTGAAGAAGAGCGAGAATTTATCGAACAAGCCTGTAAAGCAGCACAAAAGCTAGTCGGTATGATTGATGAAATAGTAGCGATTTCTAAACTGGAATATGACGCAATTTCTCTCAACAAAGAGCCTTTCGCGCTTGTATCTTTACTCGATGAAGTCTATCGTCTTACTCACCTGCAAGTTGCCAATCGCAACCTGCGTTTAGAAATTGCTCGCCCTGCTGCTGACATTTATGTTTTTACGGATTACCAGCGTTTACTACAGGGATTTGTCACTTTAATTGATGCTTCCCTTGGCATATTAGAAACAGGGTGTATTCAGCTTATAACTAACAGTGATCGTGTTAAAAACTTCGCAGAAATTACGATTGATTTATCCTGCCCTTCTGAGAAATGGAAACAGTCTCAAAACCAGCTTACAGTAAACGACTTAACACCAGCAGCCATTAAAAAGCTGAGCCGTACTTTAGCCATTTCCCCAGACATGAAACTGTTACTTTGCCAAACGTTATTTGAAGCTTTGGGAGGACAATTAGATCTGCTAGAAGTGTTCCCTCCAAATACGCAAAAGCCACTTACACGTTTAGCGTGTCTAATACCTCTGACAACTCCCCCAACCCCTGCTCAGTAAGTAACAAAGGATTGGCATTATAATCGTTTTGCAACACCATTGTTGTTGATTGATTGGCTTGAAAACCAATGCGCTCGTAAAATTTCTGTTGATAAGTGGTCATTAAATAAACCCGTTCGACGTGGCAGAGCAAGGGATGGCTTAAAACCGTTTCAACAAGTTTCCTCCCTAAGCCCGTACCTTGATAGTCCCGATGGATGATGACATCCCAAATAGTCGCTCGATAAATACCATCTGAAGTGGCTCTGGCAAAGCCAATCATTCGCTCTCCCTCCCAGACACTCACGACGGGATTGCTGTTGGCGATCGCGATCGTTAAGTCCTCAATTTCTCTTTCTCTTGCCCAAAATGCTGTTTGGCTAAATAATGCTTGAAGTTGGTGTAAATCGACCTTAGATTTTTGAATGCAGAATTGAATGTGACGGCAGTCCATCGCAGTAAATTATGAAGTGTGAATGACGAATTATGAATTGTTTTGACCTTATGTCTAATTGTAACGATGATGACGAAGAAATTCAATCACCCGACTGGCTAATTTGTGAGGAGGTCTTGACATAATTGAATTGAACAGTTGTCCTTTTGTTCGTCAAACCTACAACCGTTTTCAGGCAAAATAAGGCACAATAAAAGGCATACTCTTTATCTTAATGGAACACTCGAATTTTAATGCTGATGTCTTCTCTAATCGCTTTACCTGTCTCAAAAAGTGGAGAATTTCGCTGCCGGACTCCCATAAATTTGTTTGATTCGCCGACTTGTGAAACTCTTGCTACACAAGCTGTTAACGGGAGACACTTAAAGATTTTAGCCGATACCTCAACCGAGAAAGCGATACAAGTCCGCTTGTGCGAAGATGGATATTGCGCTTGGCTACTTTTAGCGAACCTGACTGAGTTAGAACCTGCCGCAACTGCCTATCAAAGCATCAGTCTGTTCCGTCGCGATATCGAACCTCGTTTGGGAGGGGCGATCGCTTATATGCTTGCCGCCCTCAAGCAACCCAATTACTATCTTTGGGGGGGAACAGTGGGGCCAAATTATGACTGTTCGGGTTTGATGCAAGCTGCTTTTGCTAGCTTTGGGATATGGTTGCCTAGAGATTCTCAACAGCAAGAACTTTTTGTCAAAAAACTAGAAAAAAACCAACTTTTACCAGGAGATTTAATATTTTTTGGGACGGATAAAGTCAATCACGTTGCGCTTTATTTTGGAGAAGGAAACTATATTCACAGTTCAGGTAGAGAAATGGGACGTAATGGTATTGCGATTGATCGCTTGTCTAATGATGGAGATGAAGTAAGCCGCCATTACTTTCACCAATTTTGGAGTGGTGGGCGAATTATGAAAAATTATTGTCCTGACTAGCTTTAGATAGCTGTAGATTTAGATAATCATATTCATCAACTATCTCTCTACCTATCTCTACTCTCCCGTCGCCCGCTACAACCCTATCGGTTTTCGGGTGGTGTGTTCGGTGTTTCCAGGACTCTTGTAGCCCTTTACCCTCTTGCCCTTTTGGGCGCACGCAATGCGCCCCTACATATTGGGGGTAAATTGCCTTAATGTAGGGGCGTATCGCATACGCCCTATACTTAGATAACCTCTACTTATCACCATAAGTACGGGAGAGCCTTGTTGTTCTACAGCTTATCAGCAACTTCTGCTCGACAAATAATCGGCAACAAGGACTAGAGCTATGATTCTCTGTATAGAATGCAGATATTAGGAACATGAGGTAGCCCTATGTCTCTCCAAGAACTTAAAAAGCAGTTTTTCAAACTATCGGTGAGCGATCGCCTCTCATTGGTAAGTGCCATTATTGAGTCTTTGCAAGAAATTCCCAGTTTCACCCCCGAACGATCTAGAGCGCTAGAGAAGTATCTTTAGGCTGATAGCTATATCATCCTTTTTGAGCGTCAGGCTTTTTGTCTGGGTCGGCTTCTTCGGGCAAATCGATGAATACTCGTTCGCCAGCCGATAAACCCGTAAGAATTTGCGTTTTATCGTCCAAAACCATGCCAATCGAGACGGATTTAAATTGAGGTTGATTTTCCGCGTTAGGAACCATGACTCCCGTTTCGCCTTTTTGAGTCACGATCGCAACGGTGGGAACGACTAGCGCGTTACTCAATTGCTGCCCTAAAAAGGTGGCATCTACATTCATTTTAGACCGGAGTTTTTGCTGTCCGGGTTTGTCGAGCGCAACTCTGACCTCAAAAGAAGTCACGTTTTGTTCGACAATGGCTTCGGGCGCGATGCGGATGACCATGCCTTGAAATACATCAGTGGGATAGGCATCAGCGACAATACTCACTGGCTGTCCGACTTGTAGCGTCCCGATATCCACTTCCGGCACTTTGGCGACGACTTCTAACCCGCGTGCCAAGGCGACAATTGAGGTAGAAGTGGCCGAGGCGGTTGTCGAAGCGGAGGTCGTCGGGGTGACAAACGCGCCTTCGGTGGCGTATTTCTGGGTGATGATGCCATCAAAAGGGGCAACAATAACCGTCTCTCGATATTGAATTTTAATGCGTTCAAGTTCGGCTTGAGCAGCTTTGGCGGCGGCTTCTAACTGAGCGAGTTCGGCTTGGGCGGTTTTTTGACGCTGCTCAAATTCGATTTTTGCTTCGGCGGCTGCGGCTCGATATTGCCGGATTTCTTGTTGAATTTGTCCAATTTCAGGGTTTGCCGTGCTTTGGGCTTGTTCTAGTCGCTGCTGTATTTCCAACAAACTAGCTTGAGCATTGAGATAGTCGCTGAAAATTTCGTCGAAACGGTCACTAGCGATCGCGCCTTCTTTGACCAATTCTTGATTGCGCTTGACTCGTGCTTGCGCTAGCTTGTATTTAGCATTGGCGGCTTGAAGTTGGGCTTGAATTTGATTGATATCCTTGGGAATGCGCTGTTCGGCTTGTATCAAGCGGCCTTGGGCTTCTTGCCAACGCGCTTGGGCTTGTATCATGCGGGCTTGGGCTTGTTTGATTTCTTCGGGAATGCGGAGGCGGGTAGCTTCGTAGTTGGCGATGGCTTCTTGAAATTTAGCCTGTGCTTGGAAACCTTGAGCCTGTACCTCTAAATTGTCCATCACCGCTAGCGTTTGCCCCTGTTTGACTTTCATGCCCTGTTCGACCAATAATTTAGCTAAACGTCCTGGATTTTTAGGGCTGATGTTGACACTCTGTATAGGTTCTATCGTTCCGTTGGCATCAATTTCGACAGCGAGGGTTTCGCGTTTGACGGGAACGGTTAATTTTTCCAGTTCCACTTCTGGCGAGGGAGTTTCTACGAGTTTGTAGGTGATAGCGCCAACTGCCAAGATACCGCCAGCCATTAACGCCAGAATCCAGGGGAGAGGGCGATTGAGTTTGCCAATCAGAGGAACTTCCATAAGAGCTTGCACCGAAAAAGAGCGCGGCTAATCGGGGATGACTATCTACCATATACTAACTCGTTTGACGATTGGTTACGGGAGGGGTAACATACCACCTTGTTTGTTGGCAAGAATAATAAATATGTACTATAATAAATTGACATTTGTATACTAATCTAAGATTACTTTACTCAGGTTTACGAGTCTGAGCTATGATTAATTGCCTTGATGTGGCTCGCTATTTTATAGCCAAAGCTTACGAGGATGGCATAGAAGCAGAAATGACCAATATGAAGGTTCAAAAGCTTCTATACTACGCTCAATGTTTGCATTTAGCACTGTACGATGAAGCCTTGTTTGATGAAGAAATTCAAGCATGGCGATACGGACCTGTCTGCCCTCCTGCGTATAAATTCCATAGTGATTTTGAAGCGAATCAATTACCTATCCCTAGCGAAGAATTTTTAGCGCAGATTTCTCAGGAAAAAATAGAACTTTTAGCAGAAGCGTGGCATTATTTTGGTGGCTATTATGCCTATCGACTGAGCGATATGACGCATGGAGAATTTCCTTGGAAGAAAGCTCGTAAAGGATTGCCATCTGAAGCAAGCTCAACTGAGCCGATTCTTCTTGAGGATATGAAAGCATTAGGTTATCAGAAACTAGATTCGATTGAGCGCGATAATCCTGCCTATAATTCGATAATGTCTGAAGTTTTGAAAGATGCGTTAAAAACGCGCTCCTCAATTCGCCTCGGTAAAGGAGAAATTCGTGACTGGATCAACTCTCTTCTTGATTGAAAAATCTGAGAATTTTATCCGCTCTTTCAAAACTTTCAAAAAGCTTGCCAAAGTTAACCGAGATAATTTGGTTGAGCTTATTACTAATATTTTAGAAGGCTTAAAGGAAATCCTTGACTGTTAAGTAGGTAGCCATGATTAAATGCACCTCCTTTAGTCCCCCTTGCCAAGGGGGACGGCGACAGCCGGGGGTTGCCTACGGCAATTTTTCATGTCCAGGTACTTAGTTAGAGCATTTCTCGTTTAGATAACATTGAACGCAACAAATTAGCCATCAAATCCGTGACGGTTCTGCCACACTATTTAAAAACTCGCTAACGGCGCTGGCAAATCGCTCTGGTTGCTCGACTTGGGGCGAATGACCACAATCGCTGAGGATAACGGTTTGTCCTTGAACCAGTCGCGATTTGGCCGCATGAGCGTGATGGACAGGGACAATGCGATCGCGCTCTCCCCAGATAATGAGTGTCGGCATCGTCAAACGCGGCAGTCGGTCGAGCATAATTTCTCGCTCACGCTGTCCGGCCAGGGTATTGCCACTTTTAACCGAGGCAACTGTCGCCTTGAGATAATTGGGGTCGCGGGCCATTTCGTATAAGCGATTGCGCCAGGAGGAGGGAGAACGGTTGGGATGCGCCACAATTAAGGCAGATACTGACCAAGCCCACAGTTTAGCTCCTATCGGGGTCTTGTTGGTGGCTGCTACGAGTTGCCCCATCCCCGGTAAGGTCAGCAGTCGCATCGGCCAGGTAATTTCGCGGCCTAATCCTGCACTATCAACCAGTACCAAAGCACTCACGCGCTGGGGAACCGCCAACGCCAGATACATCGCCACTAGTCCGCCTAAAGAATTACCGACGACGCTCACTTTTTCTAATTGCAGATGGTCTAAAAACGCTAAAACGACTTTACTCAGAAACGCTGGAGAATAGTCCGCTTCTGGTTTTGTACTCGTGCCAAAGCCCGGAAAACTCAAGGCATAAACGTGATGGGTGCGGGCTAAGATCGGCATGATCCACTGCCAAGTCTGTGCGCTGTCTGCCACGCCATGCAGCAACAGTAAAGGTTGGCCCTCTCCTGCACTCCAATATTCAACCGATATTGCTTCTAGCGGCCCTTCTAATGTGACCTGTTGTCGGGCGATCGCTTGATCCATCATCTGTTATTTCCTCGTTTGGGCAAAACTAGACTTAAACACCTTTTTATTGCAATTAGAAAAGCTTGATTCTTTTGCTTACTTACTCAACAAATTAACGATTTTTCTAGGGTTAATCCGTCTGTCATTAGAGATAAATTGTAGTTGTTACATTCTTTGCGATCGCATCAAGTTGAGCCAGACTGTTAACTAAGCTACAAAAATAGTAGATGGCAGCGTTTCTTATTGATAAGTTAAAATCTATCTTAATTATAAAAAGATTAGCATCGGCTCTTGGGTAATGGTTTAGAGGCTTGTTCTTGAATCATTGCAAGCAATTTATTGATCCAATTAGGATCGGTATAAGGATTTAAGGTAATTGTATTGCTGTCTTGGGATTGACGCTTAATATATTCCTCTAACGCGCCACAACCTTCACTCTAAGTAAGCGTATAATCCAGTAATTCCTGGTATGACATTGCTTTAAAGTCCGGTGCCACCATATCTGACTCTCCCATCTGATGTTATGGTTAAGCTGTCATGCATTTAAATTGTATTATCGGGATCGTTAGAACTATTGTAGGGCGAGCATCTTGCTCGCTAGTTATCTGTCGTTTAGATGCATCTCAGCTTATCACAATTCTTCGACCATCGCTTTCAGTTACATTCGGGGGTTGAATAAATTTGTTTATATTGGTCAATACTAGGCTCCATTTTAATAGTATAGCAGGCTTTAATCTAAATTTTAATCAATTGGATTTCCTGGCATTAATTTAAACTAGGAGATTAGCGAGCGCATTTCTCCACCGATCTATTATCCACAGGACTTACGCACAGTAGGGTAGGCAATGCCCACCTTACTCCTATAGATAGCATTTGTAATTTCCGAATTGCGTAAGTCCTGCTCCAATCACTTACCCAACCGAAAAAATCTTACTTTAGGTTGGTACGCTCACTTTAAAGAGTAAGTAAAAATAAATAAAAATTAGCTGAGTCTGGTCATTTCTTGATGCTGAATTTTAAAGAAATTAACTTAAAAATCCGCTTTTGGCTAGGCTCACTGCTCTATGCTACCTACGCACCCAAAGCCTACCGCTATTCACGTCATCGATCGAGATAAATTAGAAAAGCAATTTCTCAAAATCCCTTCAGAGACAGTTTTTGAGCAACCCAGCAAGCTCAATCAAGCAGAATCAACCCAGAGGGGAGCGCATTTTTATTTTGAGCAAGCAGAATTAGAAATTCGCTTTCTAGCTCCAAATTTCGTTCAAGTTGACTGGTTTCCAAGTATTGCACCTCTTCCCTACGCTTTAGTCCGTCAAGATTGGCCAGAGGTAGAAACCCGACTAGAAGGCACGACAGTATCGAGTGAGGATATTCAAATTACCGTTGGGGAAAATGGCAGCCTCACCTTCTGCGATGCAACCGGAAAGACAATTCGAGAAGAAATGCCCCCCCAACGCAAAAGTGAAGGATGGATACACCAAGCGCGATTACAACCAGAAGAAGCGATTTACGGATTAGGAGAACGCTGTACCTCGCTTAACCTGCGTTCTGCTAGAGAAACCAGCGAAAAAGGAGAACCAACAGCCGAAGCTAAACAATATCGGATGTGGAACTATGACGTAGCGGGAATGTATGGCCCTGGTTCTGATCCAATGTACCTCTCAATACCTGTTTATGTGGGGTTAAACCAACAAGGCAGCTATCTTATTTTCTATGAAAACAGCTTTGATGCTTACTTCTCTTTTGAGGAGATGGCAACAGCAGACTTTACTGGAGGAGGGTTGCGTTACTATTTGGCAGTGGGAACCCCCCCACAACTGCTAGAACGTTACACCGAATTAACCGGACGCGCCCCTTTGCCGCCACGCTGGGCATTGGGTTATCATCAATCTCGCTGGGGCTACCGTACCGAACAGGCGGTTAGAGAGACTGTGCAGCAGTTTCAATCCTTAGACTTGCCCTTGAGTGCCATTCACCTCGATATTGACGCTCAAGTGGGATATCGCGCTTTTACTATCGATCCTGATCGCTTCCCCAAATTAGCCAATTTCACGCAAGAACTGCAAGAAAAAGGAGTCAGATTCATCACGATCATCAATCCTGGTGTTAGATACAGTCATAGTCGCGAAAGCAATCTTTTCTTAGAAGGGCGCGTTCTCGATGCCTTTTGCAAACTGCCCGACGGTACAACCATCGTAGCACCCGTCTGGCCAGGTTGGTGCGTATTTCCCGACTTTACCCATCCCAAAGTGCGGCGGTGGTGGAGTCGGCAATACGAATACTTACTCGATGTTGGGGTGGCAGGATTTTGGCACGATATGAATGAGCCTGCCGCTTTTATTTTATGGGGCGATCGCTCTCTACCCAAGGTAACGCAACATTACTTAGAAGGCAGAGGCGGCGACCACCGCGAGGCGCATAACGTCTATGGATTATTGCAAGCACAGGCAGCGCATGAGAGTTTGTGCGGTTACCGTCCTCAACAACGCCCGTTTATTGTCTCCCGTGCGGGATGGGCAGGACTCCAGCGTTATGCTTGGACGTGGACGGGGGATATTCAATGTACTTGGGAGGCGTTGCGGGTGACTCCGGTGACGCTCATGGGGTTGGGATTGTCAGGAATTCCTTATAGTGGGCCTGATATTGGCGGTTTTCAGGGAAATCCCAGTGCTGAGTTATATTTGCGCTGGTTTCAGATGGCTACCTTTGTTCCATTCTACCGTTCTCACTGTTCTAATAATGTCGAGTACCGCGCTCCTTGGACGTATGGCGAACCCTATTTGAGCATCATTCGTCATTTCTTGCAACTGCGCTACCAACTCATGCCCTACTTCTACACGCTGGCGTGGGAAGCTGCTCAGAAAGGCTATCCTTTGATACGTCCTCTATTTTGGCTCTATCCGAGCGATTCTGACCTCTGGGCAATAGAAGATGTCTTTTTATTGGGAAATTCGCTACTCGTGTGTCCGGTAGTTAAAGAAGGTGGGCGATCGCGTCAAGTCTTCCTTCCTCAAGGTTATTGGTATAATTTCTGGGATGATACCCTAATTGAGGGAGGAAAGCAGGTTAATTTAGAAGCACCGCTTGAAAAAATCCCTCTTTTGGCGAAAGCAGGTAGTATTTTACCAATGGAAGTAGAAAATCAATATATCCTCCACCTCTATCCTCCCAGGCAGGGAACGCAGGAAACGCTTTTGTATAGCGATGCAGGGGATGGAGACGGAGAGGGGCGCTTAGATCGATTCTGCCTCGTTAGGGAGGAAAATGAGTTAGAACTCATTTGGGAACAGGAGGGAGAGTATGCTTTTCCCTATCAAACAGTAACCGTTCAGGTTCACGGCACAGATCTCCCGCCAACTTCTTTAGAAAGAACAGAAATTGGGCAAGCTCACCTGAAATTTAACTTATCCAGTAACAATTAAATAAGCTGAGTGCGAATCCATCTTAAGACAGACATCGATGATTTTAAATACCTAATCAGCAGGATGTTAACTCATCTGTTTTAGTGCTAAGTTATCTGTTAAAAAAGGACGAATAGAAGCCAGAATTACAAAAACTCCCTCATAAGTTTCAAAAAGCTAAAAATAGTCTAAAAAACGAGCTTGAAGTTGGATAATACAGGACAAAACAGATGACACAAACTCCCAATCTTCCCCCGCTTATCGAGAGTGACGAACGAGAGTATCGTGATAGTGGCGTACCTAGCACAGTCGCGATCGCGGGTCATCCTCTCCATCCTTTAATTGTTACTTTTCCGATTGCTTTTCTAACAGGAGCATTAGGCACCGATCTCGCTTATGTGTTAACTAATGATTTATTTTGGGCAAGAGCATCCTTTTGGTTGATTTTGGCGGGGTTACTGATGGGTTTAGTCGCAGCACTAACCGGATTGCTTGATTTTTTCAAAATTAATCGTGTTCGCCAGCATAGCGCAGGTTGGATACACATGATCGGCAATATTATTGCTCTTGGTTTATCCTTTGTCAATTTATTTTTGCGATGGAACAATCAATCGTCAGCCATTGTCCCAACTGGAATTATTTTGTCTTTAGTCGTCGCGACTGTATTGGGAATCACAGGATGGTATGGCGCAGAATTAGTTTATAGGCATAAGGTAGCTGTTATTGGCTACGGCCCTAATGATAGACCTTAGTGTTCTTTATTTAAGCAATATTTCAGCTTAATATCGTGTAGGGTGGGCAATACTCACCCTACTGTTATTTATAGGGTTTTTTGATTGAAGGAACTGTCATTTTATACAATTCTGGTTTTATACAATTCTGGTTACTAATTTTCTCAATAAACCCTCACAATTTCTTTTTAACCTAATACCTAAGACAGAGCGTGTTCATGAAATCAATAGTTAGTATACAAAATGTAACATTTAATTGATTTGGATTGGATTGGCATCATGAAAACTCCCACTACTGATTTACCCCCCGTTGCTACCGAGTACAATGGTGTTGATCGCAATACTTTTCTGTTTGGCTGGAATCCTCAAGCAGAACTTTGGAATGGTCGCCTTGCTATGATCGGTTTTGCTGCCTATTTACTTTGGGACTTAACTGGTTATAGTGTTCTTCGTGACGTTCTTCATTTTGTTAGCTACTAGTCAGATGTGCGGTAAAAAAGGCTGATAACTTTTTAAGCGATTTTTCTAAGCAGGTGTTAATTAACGCCTGCTTATTCTTTTAAATTGAATAAACACATCAATCAAAAGATCCGACTATAACCTTGGCAGTAGCAAAAAGTATCTATTTAGAAGGAAGCAATATCTCATTAATTTCTCTAAGTTAATTATATAACGATCCAAAAAATACTCGATTGCAAAAATATAAAGGAGATTCAGTCATGGCAGAAAAAAGCAAACGTGGATTTGCCTCAATGGATGAGCAAAAGCAGCGCGAAATTGCGAGCAAAGGCGGCAAGGCTGCTCATGAAAAAGGTACTGCTCATGAATTTACCCCTGAAGAAGCTAGAGAAGCTGGACGCAAGGGGGGCGAAGCTGTCAGTCAAGACCGAGAACACATGGCAGAAATTGGTCGTGAAGGCGGTAAAAATTCACACAAAAATGCCTCAACTCATGAGGATGCCACCGCAAGCAAGGGAAATCAAGGAGGTAGCCGAGAGCAGCACGCAAAAGCAGGCCGTCAAAGCCATAAAAATCAATAATTCAGCGTTTTGATTGAGAAATTTCCTCAGATTATCAATGATGAGATCGTTTTTTTATTGTGTTAGTTTAGCTTAAATCTAGATGGCAAATTAAACAGGTGATCTCATCGTTAATGTAGAATTCAAAAGGATTAAAAATGAAAGAGATTACAAAACAATCAATTAATCATCCAGTTAATACCGAAGAAATTCCATCGGAAGCTAGAGATATGTTTTCAGCAGAAGAAAAACTTAGTCCAAAAGAAAGAAATCTAACCGCTAATCCAGGTGATCGCATTGCTGAGCGTCCCCAATCTATTGAGGAGAAAGCAAATCAAATTGCTGTTGATGTTCCAGATATCACGGGTGACCAAATTAAAGTGCCAACTTATTTCATGGTAGAATACCCAAATGGTGAAAAAAAGGCACTCCATCACGTTAAAGATGCCGAAGCAATTTCTGATGTTATTCGTCAAGCTCGTATGGACGAAAATGGCAATCGTATTTGGTGGTAGCGATTGAGAAAGTCTGTTAATTTTTAACAGACTTTCAGTCAACCCGTTACTTTTAGGAAGGCATTGCCTTCCTTTTTCTCATAAATGGTATAACAATTTTTTATAAATCTGATAAGATTACTCTTATATCGAACTCAAAAATCCCCGTGTTGCCTCTGTGGTCTTATCTCGTTCACTTTCTACAACCCTTTTTAGCCCCGATTGGGTTTATAATGGCTTGGGGCATGATTATTGCTTTGGGGTGGACACTGTTTAGTGCGATGCGAGATGCTACTAACCGCGCCAAGCAAATGCACCAAATTCCCTGTACAAACTGCCAGTTTTTTACTAATGACTATCGTCTTAAGTGTACCATAAAACCCGCTATCGCCAATACTGAACAGGCAATCGACTGTTCCGATTACTCACCCCTTTGGTAGTTAATAGTTGATAGTTAATATTGATTTTACTCGCTAATCACTATTTACTATAATCACTATTTACTATTCACTAATCACTATTCACTAATCACTATTCACTATTCACTAATCACTAATCACTATTACCATGCTTATCCAAAAATTAAGTAATTGTCAAGAATTTATTGCAGGCGATGGCACTCGTTTGAGAGAGTTGCTTCATCCCGATAAACAACCTTTAGCATTACGTTATAGTTTAGCTCACGCGATTGTGGAAGTAGGAGATACGTCTACTCCCCATTCTTTAACAACGTCGGAAGTATACTATATCTTGCAAGGCAAGGGGGAAATGTACATAGATGAGGAAAAACAGTTAGTTGAAGTTGGAAATGCGGTGTATATTCCTCCTAATGCACGGCAGTACATCCACAATTGCGGCGATGAACCACTAATCTTTATTTGCATTGTCGATCCTGCATGGCGCAAAAAAGACGAAACCATTTTTTCAATAAACAATTATTAATGAAAGTTGGAATAGTTGGGTTAGGCTTAATTGGGGGTTCGTTAGGGTTAGATTTACGCGATCGCGGTGCGACAGTTTTAGGTATTTCTCGTCAAGAAAAAACCTGTCGGCGAGCAAAAGAACTGGGAGTAGTCGATGAGTGGAGTCTTAGCGCAGAATTGCTAAATACAGCCGATATTGTTTTTATTTGTACACCGATTGACAATATTGCTGAAAAATTAGGTCATATAATTCCCCATCTTAGACCTGAAACTATTGTAACCGATGTGGGGTCAGTTAAAACCTCTGTTGTCGAGCAATGTTCTCGCTTAATCCAGGATTATTCTAAAAAAATTTATTTTGTCGGCGGTCATCCAATGGCGGGAACAGCAGAACAAGGCATTGAAGCAGCGCAGAGAAACTTATTTAAAGGCGCACCTTATGTTTTTACTCCTACCAAAATTACTCACTCTAATTCACTAAATATACTTAAAGAATTAGCAAAATCGCTGGGTTCAATGGTTCACGAATGTACGCCAGAAAATCACGATCGCGCCGTCGCTTGGATTTCTCATCTACCCATTATGGTAAGTGCCAGTTTGATTCAATCGTGTTGGCAAGAAAGCAATAATGAAGTATTGAACTTAGCTATAAAGTTAGCAAGTTCGGGATTTCGAGATACGAGTCGTGTTGGCGGCGGCAATCCCGAATTGGGATTAAATTTAGCTAAACATAATCGTGAATTTTTGTTGGAATCATTAGAGAAGTATCACGAACAATTAAGGATTATTATCAAGTTGATTACCCAAGAAAATTGGGATGCTTTAGAAGTATTGTTACAATCTACGCAGAAGCAAAGACGGACTTTTCATCATAATTTTTATCTCAATAACCAGTTTCCTGACAATGACACTTAGCATTATCGTATAGGATGGGTTAAACCCTTAATGTAAATAAACCTTACTAAATGTATCAATAAGTATCTGAAAGGGGAACGATAGAATTGAGAATAGGGCAACCTATTCCTCTTTTGTTTCGTCAACCTTAATCGCTCTAGCCTCGTAAGGTCACTGCTTTCTATGACTGCTATCAATCAACTCGAACCCGCTAATAAAGCTGATGTGGTAGTTTACCAACCCTACTACCCCAAAGACAAGCATAAAGTTCTCCCCTACGCGCTTGCCCTCTACAATCAGGGCTATCTTGAAGGAAAACGCCAAATTGAAGGAGCCGAAGGCATTCCCTTTGTCGCCTCTTGGTATGTATCTAAATTACCCTCTGAGTTAACCCGATGTCGCTTACAATTTGAGGGGCAAGCTGAACTTAGCTATGAAATGACCATTCTCAATGCTGAGTTTATCGATTTTCTCATCGGCGCGATTCAAATTTTTAAAGAAGTGGGTTCGGTCGATTTTGCTCAAGGATTTTATCGCAAACTACTGCGCTATGAAGAATCTGCCTCTTGAGGCATTCCTCGCAAAACAAGGAGTGATGGTGTGGTCAAAGCAAAATACTTACTCATTGGTTCTGTAGAACCTTATAGCGGCAAAACAGGCACGATTTTAGGGCTTGCGCCTCTGTTGCAAGATAGGGGACTTGCCCTCGCCTATGGCAAACCGATTGGCACCCGTTTGGGAGACGCTGCGACAGAAGACTGGGAATCTGACGTGGCGTTTATCCGCCAAAAGCTGAATTTGAGCGATGCGCGATCGCCAGTGCTGTCTCTGGATACGACAACCATTGAAAAGCGCATCAGGGGAACTGATACAACGGACTATCAGCGTATCCTGCGACAGACTTTTGAGGGCATCAACGGCGATTTGGTGCTGCTAGAAGGTGCGGGGACACTCTGGGAAGGCAGTTTATTCAACCTCAGTGCCCGGCAAATTGCTGAAGTCTTAGACGCTTCGATCTTACTGGTTGCTCGCTATCATTCGCCGTTGGTGGTAGAAAGCCTCACCAAAGCGGCTCAGGAATTGGGCGATCGCTTGGTGGGTGTGGCGATTGGTGACATCCCACCCGACCAACTCGAAGATACTCACAGCCTACTCCAACCTTATTTAGAACAGCAAGGTATTCCTGTATTGGGACTGCTGCCGAGTAGTAGCGTCTTGCGGAGTGTCAGCGTGCGGGAACTGGTTCGCCAATTGCAAGCCAAGGTCTTATGCCGTCCGGATCGCTTAGACTTAATGGTAGAAAGCCTGACGATTGGGGCAATGAATGTCAATTCAGCCTTGGAATATTTTCGTCAAGGATTCAATAAGGCAGTAGTGACAGGCGGCGATCGCACCGATTTACAATTAGCTGCGCTAGAAACCTCTACCAGTTGCCTGATTCTCACCGGACACATGGCTCCCCAACCGTTAATTATTAGTCGCGCTGAGGATTTAGAAGTTCCTATTCTTTCGGTCAATCTCGATACCTTGGCTGCTGTAGAAATTGTTGATCGCGCTTTTGGCAGCGTGCGAATTCAAGAACCGATTAAAGTCGAATGCATTCAGAAATTAATGGCAGAACACTTTGATATTGAGCGATTATTACATTAAAAGAGGAAAAAACAATGGCTAAGTTAGTTTATCGCGGTGTATCCTATGACTCCAATTCTGTTAGTTTCAAAACGCCTGTTGCTAAAATGACGCTAAATTATTCTTAGAAAATGCTGTTAATAATTCCA
>JBGTNM010000220.1:0-1562 GCA_041743025.1 Microcystaceae cyanobacterium | reverse complement strand
TATCAAAACCTTCCAGATCTGTCACCAGGATAATTGGCAGATCTGGCTCTAGTTGACGCAAGGCAAAAGCACTAATCACAGCCGCCTCTAAATACGGTCTGCTCTGTAACGCACAATAGATTGCGCCGCGATATGGCATTGGTTCACCGTCAATTCAAAAGTAATCATCTAATTCTTAAAATACCCAGTCTGATCGCCCAAATAGCTTGGTTGGTGAGATAACAAGAAAAGCGAGATTTCTCATCACTGTAATCAATAACCTTAACGGTGCTCGCGATCGTTGTGCTCTACAAGTCAATCTATTAAAGGGGCGATCCGCAGTTATTAACCCGGCAATAATTGAGACGACATTTGTTCAAGCAGCATAAGCAATAAAAGGATACTGATGAACACTTGCGCTGTGAGTTTCTGGGTGTAGAGCATGAAGCGAACTTTGCCTTGATTACTCACACTGGCAAGCAGGCTAGTGCTTCCTAACTGCTTTAGAGTCATTTTTCCCTTCCCTTCTCTGCTCCGTTGATCGAAGAATTGAAGTTGCAATCATTTCGAGTTGAAACAGGCTTCCGGCTTTTGACAGTATGGGTTGAGCAGGATCAGACCAAGTAGCGCAGGTTAGAAACGTTGCAAACACAAATTCTACAGTTTGTACGCGAGAAACCTTCCAGCGTCTTTTAGTTTTCATAAGTACCCCTTTTTGGGTGGACAAAAGAGTGTTCCCACACCCTTCTGTCTATGGAATGTGTCCAAAATTCCCAAAAAAGCCTTGAAACCATTGCTAGCAAGGAGTTTCAGCTATTTTATTTGAACTTAAGCCAGAAGCTAGACCCAAAAAAACTTTATTGAATCTTTACATAGATGAAGTTAAGACAAACTACTGGGTTTTTGCTGTCTATCTGGTTAACCAGTTATGCTTCCACTCGTTCTAATGCTGCTCCAATCTTTGTCGAAAACTCTGACTCTCGATCGCATGTCAAAACTAATCAGCTTCTTTTCCCTGTATAGGTTTTGGGCGGCATGGGGGTATTGATGGGGGTAAAGGTTTCTGGAAACGTCATAGGGAAATTCCGGTTATGGGGGTTTCGGCTGAAATAAAGGATGAACTTCTAGAGCGATCGCAGCAATCCTACTGATTCCAGTCTCTATCTTGTAGATGGGATTCATCGCCAGGGAGGGCAAGCTTGAGGATTTCGATTGCTATCGACTCTAAATCGTTTAGAGTGATGCTTAATTTAAGAACTCAGGATTAATCCAAACCGTCTAAACCTCTTTGAGGAAGCGCCCATTGCGGAGCCACTTGCAGATCGCTAGTCATCATCGTCCCCAGGTGCCCAAACAGAACCCAATGAATCTTCTAAACCAATCATATCCAGATAGTCTGCCGTAGTGACAGTAGTGTCGTAATCTGGATCACCAACATAGGCTCCAATGGCGTTACGAATGAACCGATCGCCTAACCATGTAGATAATTTTAGGAAATCACGATCACAATCTATGAAAATCACCCCAACAACTGCCTCAAACATCTCAGCCCAGAGTCGCGGTTCTTCTTCGGGAGGCTTTCG
>JBGTNM010000219.1:0-4412 GCA_041743025.1 Microcystaceae cyanobacterium | reverse complement strand
TTAAACAAATTGGAAGAAGGGTAAAAATATCGGGCGCACAGTGGAAAAGTGAGAACGTTCCTAATATTCTATTTTTGCGCTGTGCCTACCTTAATGGGGTCTTGTCTCAATGATATTCTTACAAATGTGAGATGCACCCGTCGAGAACTCTACAGAGGCTATGTTGTTGATTGCATTGATGCAGGTTTCGGCTATATTTCTTTCACTAACGGAGTCAGCCTCAATATTGGAGAAACGATCGGCAATTATGGCGATGATTTGATGAAGGCACAAATTAGAGAAACAATTAAAGAGCATTTAGATAAAGAACTTGCTGTTAAGAGACAACTTCGCGATCGCCCTCTCAAAGTTCTTTCTCTATTCTTTATTGATCGCGTGGCTAACTACGCTTCTGCGGATGGCAAACTGCGTCAATGGTTTGTTGAGATTTATCAGGAATTCTCCCAACTCCCACGTTATCAAAGCAAGCGATGGCGTGTAATCCTAAATAAAAATGACTATGCCGTCGTTGAGTACGCCCTTTTTCTTTGACTCGACCCACATACTTAGCTAACCCTTGCTCTTTAATAATTTCTCCTGATAAAGTCGCCTGAGCATAGGCTAAAGTGATTAGTAAAATTAGGCTCATTAAGCGTTTATCAGTGAGTTGAGTATCTTCTAGATTATAGCCGCCACTTTTAAAATCTCTAAACATTTCTTCTATTCCAAATCGTTTTTGATAACTTTTCAGAGCTTCATCAAGATTGTCCAGATTGGTCAATATGAACCATCCTTCTTCTGCCGTCCATCCTCGATATTTTCCTTTCCACTTAGCGGCAATATTAGCTCCGGTAAACCCTTTAGTCTTGGTCACTTTCACCCCTTTAGAAGTATAGCGTTTCTCAGGTTAGCGACGCACATCTTATTTTATGAGCTATTACCTATTACCTTCTTAATAATTTTTCAAGCATTTTTAGGCAACGTAAAGAAAAATTCAGACCATTTTCCTAATTGAGATTCTACCCAAATATGCCCGCCGTAAGACTCAACAATTTTCTTGCAAATTGCCAGTCCAATGCCCGTTCCCTCAGAATGATGGGCAGTTACTCCCCGTTGGAACATCCGAAAGATACGTTCTCGATCTTCTGCTTCAATTCCCATACCATTATCGTGAATGCCAAAACACCAATAAGCTCCTTGTTCAGCCACAGAAATCTGAATACAAGGGGTTTCATGAGGATGGCGATATTTCAGAGAATTGCTAATTAAATTCTGAAATAATTGCGTTAAATAAACTTTTTCTACGGCGACAGTGGGCAACAACCCAGAGATAATAGTAGCCTGATTTTGATCAATCGCTCCCTGTAAATTGCTCAAAGCGACTTTGACGGCTTCGTTGGCATCAATTGCGGTGTCTAAGGCAAGGGATAACTGAATGCGCGAGTAAGCCAGGAGATCTTTGATTAGCTCTCCCATACGTTTGCTAGATTTAATAATATGAGCCAGATATTGAACGGCTTTTTCATCGAGTTGCTCTTGATAGCGACTCTCTAAAAGTTGGGCAAAGCCTAAAATAGTTTGTAGGGGCTGCTGCAAGTCATGGGAGACTACATAAGCGAATTGTTCTAAATCTTGATTGGAACGACTCAGTTCTTCATTGACTTGCTGGAGACGATCAAGAATTTGTTGGCGTTGGATGGCGTAGTGAATAGCTCTTCCTAGTGAATGAGGGCGGATGTCTCCTTTAACTAAATAATCTTGGGCCCCCTCGCGCAGAGCATCAACGGCAATATCTTCATCATCTAATCCTGTCAGGACGACAATCGGCGAATCGTGGGTATGGGCGCGAATTTGTTTGACGGTTTCTAATCCCTGGCTGTCAGGAAGAGATAGGTCGAGTAAAATAACGTCAAAATGCCTTTCGTGTAGGCAAGCGATCGCTTCATTCAACTGTTCAACTCTAACTAGCTCAAACTCCCCTTTTTCGATCTTGACGAGGAATTTTTGCAGCAGGTAAACGTCTGCTGGATTGTCTTCGACTAACAGTACATGGATGGGTACGTTACTCACGGTATCGTATCAATGAACAATAATCAATAATTTATACTGAAGTTAATGGTTATTAGTAATCTTCATTGTCAACGGAATATCATGGTTGCTACGCCCAATAAAATCCTGTCTTTAGTCGAAATTGCCCAAAAAACTCGCCAATCCGCCCGTCATTTAGCAATCCTTTCTACAGACGAGCGCAACCAAGCAATTGAAGCAATAGCACTGGCACTCTTATCAGCGACACCCGTTATTCTCGCGGCTAACGAAGCTGACTGTCAAGCGGCCCAAGCTGATGGCCTTTCTCTACCTCTCTACCATCGCTTAAAACTCGGTGCTAGCAAACTCCAAGCGACCATTACTGGCGTTAGAGACGTTAAAAAATTGAGCGATCCAGTGGGAGCCGTACAAATCCACCGAGAATTGGATAAAGACTTAATTTTAAAACGAATTGCTTGTCCTCTTGGTGTTTTAGGCATTATTTTTGAAGCTCGCCCCGAAGCATTAATTCAAATTACTAGTTTAGCGATTAAATCTGGCAATGGGGTGATTCTCAAAGGCGGCAAAGAAGCCACTCGTTCTTGTCAGATTCTCACCCAAGTCATCCGAGAAGGACTTGCCCAAACGGAAGTTAATCCTGATGTCGTGCAGTTATTGACCACCCGTGAAGAAATTCAGGCGTTACTCGCACTCGATCAGTATGTTGATTTAATTATTCCTAGAGGGTCAAATGCTTTCGTTCGCTACGTCCAAGACAATACCCGCATTCCAGTTCTAGGCCATGCCGAGGGCATCTGTCACCTTTATGTTGACCGAACAGCAGACTTAGAAACAGCCATTTCTCTGACGATTGATGCCAAAACTCAGTATCCTGCCGCTTGTAATGCCATAGAAACGTTATTAGTTCACCAATCAATTGCTGCTTCATTCTTACCCAAAGTTGCCCAAACGTTACAAGAGCGTCAGGTCAAGTTGCTAGGAGATGAAAAAACTCGCCAATTCCTTGACGTTGACGCAGCAACCGAAGAAGACTGGTACACGGAATACAGCGACCTAGTGCTTTCAATTAAAGTGGTAGACTCGTTAGAAGAAGCGATCGCACACATCAACACCTATGGTTCTAAGCATACCGACGCGATCGTAACAGAAGATTCCACCGCCGCCGAAATTTTCCTCAATCAAGTCGATGCTGCTGGTGTCTTTCATAACTGTTCGACGCGCTTTGCTGATGGATTTCGCTATGGATTTGGGGCGGAAGTCGGTATCAGCACTCAAAAAATGCCGCCCCGCGGCCCAGTGGGTTTGGAAGGTTTAGTCACTTACAAGTACCAAATCATCGGCAACGGACAAATTGCAGCAACCTACACCGGAGAAAACGCAAAACCCTTCACCCACCGAGACTTAGAATAACTAAACTAATCCACATCTAAATTGCCTTTTGCCTTTTGCAAGAATGCCTTCTACCTTTGTATGATATGATACCCAAGCGATCGGTTCTAGAGAGGAACAGTCTCTAGAAGCAACGGGGAAAGTCGGTGCGAATCCGGCGCTGTCCCGCAACTGTAATAAGACAATTTGTATTGTTTTTAAGTCAGGATGCCCGCCGATAATCCAAGGAAAACGTGTTACTCTCTGCGAGGTACAGATGAGAAAATTGCCCTTAATTTCTAGCAAGCAATGGCAATCTCCAAAAATAGCCATTGCTATTACATTAGTTTCATGGCTGATGCTAGCACCACAGGCGGCTGCCCACCATCCAATAGGCGGACAAATACCGACGAATTTGTGGCAAGGTTTGTTATCAGGATTGGCTCATCCTGTTATAGGCTTAGATCACTTTGCCTTTGTAGTTGCTAGTGGTTTACTAGCACTCAGGTTGCCTCAAGGAATATTGATTCCGCTATCTTTTGTGGTAGCGACGCTGCTGGGAACAGGTATTCATCTACAAGAACTTGACTTACCTTTTGCTGAAATTGCGATCGCATCTTCTGTGATTATTTTCGGTTTGTTATTGAGCGTCAAGCAGCTTAAAGGCGACTTTTCAACAATTGTACTAGCGACCTTAGCCATCTTAGCAGGCATCTTTCACGGCTATGCTTACGGTGAAGCGATTGTTGGTGCAGAAATGACTCCTTTAATCGCTTATTTAGTTGGATTTGCTTTTATTCAGCTTTTTATTGCCTCTGGAGCTTACTTTATCGGCAAAATACTAGTTGCTAAGAGAGAGCATCAAGCTACCAAGATTTTACAAGGTTTGGGTTTAGGAATTAGCGCAACGGGAATTGCCTTCCTCGCCTCAGCTTTTCTGAGTTAACCATTTATCTTTGTCATTAACCTCTGTAGAGACGTTGCCTGCAACGTCTCTACAAAAGAAGGGTATGTGA
>JBGTNM010000218.1:0-2405 GCA_041743025.1 Microcystaceae cyanobacterium | reverse complement strand
AAATGAAATAATTGAGAGCAGGAAAAAAATTAAGATGACTATTGTTATGTTAACAAAGTTGTATTTTGCTTCTAAGTTATCTTTATCGTAGTCATACAAAATACGTTCTAAGTCATTTTCATCATAGGTCACTAAATCTTTTTTAAATTCGTCTTCACTACATTCCAAAACAAACTGCCCTAAATCATTCTCAAAAGAATCCTCTGAAAAGTTAGAGGATTCTTTTGAGAATGATTTGTCGGTTTTTTTAGATTCCACAGGTGGAGATTTTGCTTTGCCACCATTAGTTGATTGTTGAGATGTTGGTGAAGACGGGGTTTTTGAGTTTTTTGGGGAACTCTGGGAATTTTTGGGTTTCTTCTTAGATTTTTGGCTCTTAGAGTGAGTTTTTTGCGCTACTGGTTTGGATACAGATTTATCACTCGTTGACGAATTGTGAGAGGTTTGTTCTGTTTTATTTTTTTTATTATTTCTTGGAGTGTCGGTAGAAATATTTGACTGAGAGGGATGGGAGGGTTTTGGCTTTGATACTAAGGTTTCTAGTTCTGGTGTTTTACCTGTTTCAGCAATAGTCTGTTTCTTCGACTCTTGTTTTGGTATTGCGTCAGGTTTTTTGATAACTTTGCGAATTTCCATCTTTATTTGCTGTTAAGACACCAGTTTTTTAGTCTTTGATTCTATTTTAACTGTTCTGATTTTGATAAACCAACCTGGTAAGACGGTAGGGAGGTTTTACAACGTACCCGTAAATAGATTTTTTGGACTTAACCATTGGGTGATGTGGTGACAGTTTCTCAATTAGGGATTGAGCCGAGATAAGTGTAAAAAAGGAAAGTGTCAGGACTGAGAACAAGTTTTTGTGATGACTTTGAATTTCTGGTATGCTTAGATTGATTACTGTTTTGTCCCAGAGCCTTTTTACACAATGGATTGTCCTCACTGTTCCTCAATAAAGACTGTTATAATTAAACGTACTACCAACCTCGGCTATTCCATATATCGTTGTCGAGACTGTTGTAGAACCTTCAATGAACGCAGTGGCACTCCCTTTAACTTTATTGAAGTTCCCACAGACATTTTATTTGAGGTTCTGTTGTGTAGATGTCGTTACAAAATGAGTTATCGAGATGTAGCGGAATATTTCTTGTTAAGGGGATTTCAATTTACCCATGAAACAGTAAGAGAATGGGAAGAGCGTTTTGCTCCAGTTTTTGGGGAGAAATTGAGAGAGAAAAGAAGAAATCAAATTAGCACGACATGGCACGTAGATGAAACTTATGTGCGGGTAAAAGGGAAATGGTGTTACTTGTATAGAGCTATAGATGCACAAGGAAATTTAGTGGATGTAAGATTAAGCGAAACTAGAGATCTTGAAGCAGCAAAAGGCTTCTTTTTTCAGGCAAAGACAATAGTTAGGCATCTACCACAAAAAGTAGTGACAGATGGGTTAAATTCCTATCCAAGAGCAATTGCAGAGGAATTAGGTGAAGAAGTAATTCATCAGCAAGTAAATTGTCAAGATAATCGGTTCCGTTGCAAAAACTTTTAAAGAATACAATTATCCTATATTCTTCCAACTTTTAAGCAGCAATTTCAAAGAGAGATTCAACAAATTCTTTTTGAGATACACTATCTCTATTGCTGACACCATCGACCTGTCCTTTATTAATCATGTGCATAATTTCAATTCCTCTAATTGTCCGCCAAGCTGTATAAAAAGACTTATATCCTAAACTAGCTTTTGTTATTTTCTTGACTCCTCTGTGGTCTTGTTCTATTCGATTATTTAGATATTTGACTTGTCTTAATTCACTATCGTTATCTAATATTTTTTCTTTTTTGAGTTTCTCAGTAGCTGGGGGATAAGCCTTATCTTTATCTACATTGATAACTCTAGGTTGTTTATTCTGTTTCCCTTTGAGGGCTTTTTTGAAAAACCTTTTGGCGGCATCTTTATTTCTCCTGGCACTTAGCATGAAGTCCAAAGTGTTGCCTTCACTATCAACTGCTCTATACAAATATTTCCATTCTCCGTTAACTTTAATGTAGGTCTCATCTACTTTCCAAGAATCATTGGTCGGCTTGAGATAGCGACGAGTTCTTTTTTCGATTTCTGGTGAATAGGCATGAACCCAACGACAGATAGTTGTATGATCTACTTCGAGTCCTCTTTCAAGCATCATTTCTTCTAAATTCCGATAACTTAAACTGTACCGTAAATACCAACGGACGCAGTGTAAAATTACTTCTTTTTGAAAATGCTTCCATTTGAATGGGTCTTTTTGAGTCATCAGAAGAGAGGATTTGAGAACAATAGTATTAGTCACTCCTTTAATCTTACAAGACTAGGTTCACTTTTTTGCAACACAACCGATTTTTGACCCACGCCGTAAAGATCATAGATT
>JBGTNM010000217.1:0-3467 GCA_041743025.1 Microcystaceae cyanobacterium | reverse complement strand
AATTAAATTAGTTATTAATTTTTGTCTAATTCTCTGAGTATTTATTACTATTTGTTTGGTGAAGAGCGTTTATTTTTCCGTTTTTTCTGCTGATTATTCTGATTGCTTTATATTACATTTTGACGTGCGGAAGGTGGGTTCTAAGATATCTATCAAAGGATCGCCCCTCAAAGGTAGAGCCTTAACTTTTAGAATACGATCGCTGGGAGTGGAGAGAAAACCTGGTTTTCCTACTAAAATAGAAGCCCAAGGATTTCCCAACGAATCTACCGTACCAACGATTAAATAAGGCAGTTGAGCAAAAAATTGTCGATGCTGTTGGGTAAGATATTCTCGGATCACTCGTCTGCCCTGACGAGCCATGCGTTCTCGAATGCCCATTCGAGTTTGAATTGCTAATTCTCCAGCGTGAAAAGGTGACTCGGTGCGCGACCAGCCTGGATTTACCATGATATTTTTTCCTGAATTTTAAAGCGGTCTGCTGTTTAGTCAGCCGTTGCAATGAATTCCATCCGAATACCGCCTGGAATATAGCACATCATATGTTGTGCAGAACCATTTCCTAGAGGTTCGGGAGCAAATTCAATTTCGACTGCGGGGGTATCGATCAAAGTTTGATGTAAAGTTTTTAGGGCTGCTAAATTTTCTACTTTGAGTGCAAAGTGATGTAAGCCAATGATGTTTTTGCGATCAAATGGAGTTGCTTGTTCGGGGTTATTGGCTCGCCACAAAGTTAAAAGTATCGTACCATCGGAAACAAAGATTGCTGGATAATCAGGTACTTCTCCTACCTGTTGAAAACCTAAAGTATCGACAAAAAAGTTACGAGTTGCCATTAAATCGGGAACGGTAAGTCCGATATGATGCGCTCCTTTGGTAGTTGCCATGTTCTTTGTTTCTCCTTTTTGATTTGTTTGATGATGCCAAAATTACTATGTTGCTCGAAATTTTTTGCTACATAACACTAAATTTTCTTTATTTAAAACCAAGAGAAATCCGAATTTTGATTTGCGAGTAGTTTACGATTTCTCACCATAGCTGTTGATGACTGCAATCAGTTTTGTATCATTTAAAATTAATTGTTTACCAATCTTCATTGAGGGTAATACTTCTTCGTTTGCGAGTAATTAAACCCTCTGATTGTAACAGCGTAATGGTTCTGTATAAAGCTTCTGCCGATAAACCCAACTCGGCTGCTAGGTCTTTTAAAGGACGCTGTAAAATGACAGTACGATTGTTAGGTTCTAGCTGACGAAATAAGTATTGTAAAAATCGCTCTCGCGCCGAACGGATACTTCTTAACTCCAGTAGAGTTTTGATATTTTCATAGCGATAAGTTAGCTGACTCATATATGTGTTAGCAAAATCGGAATCTTGTTTCAATGCTTGTCGAACTAGCTCTTTATCGATAGCTACCACGCGAGAAGCTTTATTAGCGATCGCCGTACAGAAATAGGTTTCAGAAAATAAGGCTGTTTCGGCAAAACTCTCTTTTGGTTCGACAAATTGATGAATAATAATTCGTTCTTCAGTAAAAGTAGCCAATCTAATACCAAATCAATAAATGTTTGCGACAGATAGAGCATCAAGAATAAAAGGATATCCGCAGACAGAAGCGATAAATTCGGGTGTTAATTCTTTCAAGATGCGATCGAGAAATAAATGTAATTGATCCAAGTGGGAAAATAATTCCCATTTCAAATCTTGTTTGAGAGCTTGCCATAGTCTTTCTATGGGATTTAGTTCGGGAGAATAAGGTGGCTGAAACAACAGAATAATTTCTTTGAAACTACAAGTTTTTTAGCAGTATGAGGACGACCATTATCCACCTGAAGAATGATTAACGTCTTGGGATGAGCTTGAGATAAATATTCCAAAAACTGTTGATAGCAATCAGTATCAAAGTGAGAAAACTGCCAGAAAAAGCTTTCCCCTGTGCTCGGAGCTACTGCTCCATACAACCAGAATGCTTTGAACGACCACTGATGGTATCCAATTGGTTTGGTACCCTTGCCAGTAATCATTCGACCTGTTCGAGTATGAAGTCCAAAACGGCTTTCATCGCTACACCAATAATTGACAGTTTCATAAGCTGAAAATCTTTCTGTATTGGTCAAATAAACCACAATCAGTAATTGTAGTGGCTTGCAAAAGCCTTTGCCTCGGCTCGCAAAAACTGCCATTTTCGGCTCAGATTAATCTGCAAAAAATAGCCACTCCGACTCACAATAATTGCAGACCGACCCACATTAATCTGCAAACGGCTCACAAAAACTAATTCAGGCTCACATTATCTGCAAAACCTTTATTTCTTGCTAGTAAATGTCCAAAATGTAACTTCTTTGTCTTTAACGTTATCGGTAAACTCTTTCATACTTTCTGATGCATACTGTTCAATTATTTCACGCCAAAATTTCTTTGCTCTTATGTTTTTGGTTAATGTACGAACTTCCCATCGACCAAAAAATTGCTGAAACATTTTCAAAGCAAGCTTTCTACCAAGTCCTTCACTTCTATATTTCTTTAAGATGAAAAACTCTGCCACTGTAAAATCTATTCCTTTGCTGTACGCAAATTTATTAATCAAAGCGAAACCTGCTAATTTTTGATTAACTCTTAAGATAAAAGGAAACCGCTCTGATTCTACCCAATAAAGGTCTAAATAGCGATATCCATATTCTCCAAACTCGTTTAAATCTAAATTTTCAAAACTGCTCAAATCGTACATATATAATTCCAGCATTTTTTTTAGTAAATACTTTTCATCATATTCTGCTAATTTAAGATCAATTTCCATTTTCATCACAATCTTTTGTTGTTTAATTTAGCTTTTTTGACCTATTCACAAAGGAATACCAATTTTGAGCATTTGCTCTCTCATATCAGTTGTCCGACCTGGAGGTAACTGACCATGCAAAAAAGAACGCACTTCAGACGTTCGTATATTCAACAACTCAGCTAAAGTTTTGGCATTGTACCCATGACGAATTAGACTGGGTTCGAGGTCATCTAAACCAATTGCCAAAACCGTTTCCATAAACTCAGCAGTAATTGGTTTGACTCCTACTTGATAGGCTTCTGTCATTGCTAGGGTTAGATACTGTTCGATTTGTAAGGGAGTTGATAATCGCTCTCCCAGAAAAGCAATTGCCTCTTCGGTCAATATCTCAGTAGACTGAAGCTTATTTTTGGTAGCCTGTTTTAAAACCCATTCAATATATTCCTCTTGATGACCGCGAATACCTTCGAGGGCAAAAGCATTAGTACGACCGCCAATTTCTTCTAAGGCTGGTCTTTTGAGGTCATTTCTTAGCTTAGGATGTCCTGCCAGAATGACACTTAAAGTTCCTCCGTTGTGGCGAACTAATTCAATCAATCGTTTTAGCCCTACCGGGACTTAAAATTTACTGAGAACTAAGGCGCAAAAGAGGGAGTTTAGACACTATTTAGGGGGATTATTAGGAGAA
>JBGTNM010000216.1:0-6583 GCA_041743025.1 Microcystaceae cyanobacterium | reverse complement strand
TGGCATTTAAGCGATCAAAGCCGCAACCGACAATTTTATGTGGATGTGTACGTGCCGCAAGGACTACGAAAGGGGAAAACCCCCGTTTTGGTTTTCTCTCATGGATTATCCTCTCGACCAGAAGATTATGCCAGCGGCCTCAAACACCTCGCTTCTTACGGCTATCTGGTGGCTGCACCTCAACATCCTGGCAGCGATACCCTTTATTTGCAGGGGATGTTAGAAGGCTACCATCGGAATGTGTTCGCTCTCGATGAGTTTATTAACCGTCCCAAAGATATCAGCTACGTCATTGATGAACTCGAACGGCGTAATGCGGCTGAATTTAAAGGCAAGCTCGACCTCGAAAATGTCGGCGGTAGCGGACATTCTTTTGGCGGTTATACTATTTTAGCGATCGCGGGGGCAACCATTGACTTTGAGAATCTGCAATTCGATTGCGATCGCCTTTATAGTGGTTTAGACGTATCCTTACTGTTGGAATGCCGAGCTTTAGAATTACCGCGACAGGACTACCAATTTCGAGATAGCCGAGTTAAAGCTGTCTTTGCTGGCAATCCAGTCAATCGCAGCATTTTTGGGCAAAAAGGACTTAGTAAAATTCAAATTCCTACGCTTTTGGCATCAGGAAGCGACGATCCGGCGGCTCCTCCCGCTTTGGAGCAGGCATCTTCTTTTACCTGGCTTACCGTACCCGATAAATATTGGGCGTTGATTGAAGGACAGGCGCACGTCAACTTTACCAAGCTCGATCCAGGAATGAAGCAAGCGATTGATTCTGCGGTTCATCTAACCTTACCCAGTCAAGACTTAATCGGCAGCTATGTTGCTGGCATCTCAGTGGCTTTTTTTGAGGTCTATATTGGCAATAACAACAGTTACCGTCCCTATCTCCAGTCTTCCTATGCCGAATATCTCAGCCAAAACGAGACTTTCAAGTTAGATTTGATTAGCGCGGCTTCATCTGACAAGTTGGCGGCAGCCATTGAGAAGTTCAGGCAAGAGCATCATATTAACTTGCTCAAAAAGTGAGGTTCATCGAACTCACGTTTTCTCTGATTTTTTTGGGGATCGTCTCGTGATAGGATGTTGTTTGACCTATAATATACAAGCATTGGGAAGGACAATAGAGACATGGAAGCCGCTTTGCTCTTAGCAAAATTACCAGAAGCCTACCAAGTTTTTGACCCACTGGTGGACGTACTGCCTTTAATTCCTCTTTTCTTTTTGTTGCTGGCTTTTGTTTGGCAAGCTTCTGTTGGGTTTAAATAACTTCTGCCTAGCCTCTAAATTGCCAACAATTGAGGGCATTTTCCGAAAATGCCCTTTTTTATATGAAAGTTAGGGAATATTTTTGAATCACTAGTAGGAAATGCCGCGATAAACGAGTTGCATAATTTACCTCTCTGTACTTGATTGTTGTCAGTTGACAGTAGATACAACCAGGTTGAGGTCAATTCCCGAAAATTTTGCTCGAAATCATCGTCCTCACTCAATCATTAAAATCATCGTCCTCACTTAATCATTAAAATCATAGTACCTTTCCCCCTACCGAACACAACGAAAGCCAACTAGAATCTGCCGCACCGCCGGATGATACCAATTGCGAAAACTATTTCGTAATCCCCAACGGCGAGTTGCCCAACTGCCTCCCCTCATGACTCGATGTTGTCGGTCAAAATAGGACTGAGAATACCCTCCATAAGGATAGGGTTCAAACCCTGGGTATCCCTCAAACCAAGAAGCTGTCCACTCCCAAACATTGCCCAGCATATCGTAACACCCCAAAGCACTGCGACCTGCCCGATAGGCATTAACTGGGGTTGTATGACCAACAATGCCATCAAAATTGCATAATTTTGGATTAGGTTCGCTATTTCCCCAAGGATAAACTCGTAGGGAGTGCAAATTTGCCTCCATACTTGCGGCTTTTTCCCATTCTGCTTCAGTCGGCAATCGTTTGCCGGCATAATTGGCATAAGCTTCGGCTTCGTACCAACTTACGCCACACACAGGATGACTTTCCCAGTCGGGAGAATCCACCCAGTAAAGAGGATGAGAGACAGGGTTATCTTGCAGCCACTTCCAGCCTTGTTCTGACCAAAATTCTCGCTTTTGATAACCGCCTGCCGACATAAACTCTCGATATTGAGCGCAAGTGACTGGATAGGCATCAATCCAGTAAGTCGGTAAGTAGCATCGATGCAGGGGGCGCTCGTTATCTTGCGCTTCAATTGCTTCATTTCCCATGACAAACTCTCCGGCGGGAATTTTAACCATTTCAGGTAATGGGGAATGGGTAATCGGTAATGGAGAATGGGGGAGGTTAAGTTGAGTATAGAGTCCGTTGGAGTCGCGCCGCAGCAATTGTAAAACAAAGGTGATGGTTTCGCTATGTTGGCTTTCGTGTTGAATTAACCAACGCCAAAGACGTTCTTGATGGTCGAGGGGAGCGATCTTTAGATAATTTAGAACTTGAATTCTGATAACATTGAGATAATTTTGAATGTCTTCGAGTGGCGGTAAATTCTGTCGTTCGGTTTTCGGCAACCCATCGGCGGCAAATAGGCGGTGATATTCGGGAAATTGCGGCGGTAATCCAGCTAATTTTGCTAAAATCCAGTATTCTTCGGTAAAGGCAATGTGACCCAAATGCCAGCCAACCGGACTGAAATCGGGATGCGCTTGTTGGCAAAAGGTTTTTGAGTCAATTTCGTTAAATAAATCGAGGGTTTGGGCGCGACAGGATACTATCGCGCTGAGAATGTCTTTTCTAGAGGACTGGCGTGATACTGACTTCAAGATTCTCCCCCACGCGAATAATGCTGTATTCTGGGCAACTACTCCAGTTTCCCTCAAATAGGGGTTCTGAAGCAAGTAAAACAGCATCGGCATAGAGGGGGTCATCTCGTAGCCAGTAGAGGGTGGGAACGGGAGAACGGACAGCATAGCGCGAGGCAACTAGCTGTTTTCCATCGCTAAGTACAATATTGGCTGAAAAATAGATGTGATGAGATTTGGCCAATTGAGTCAATAGTTTTAAAACCTTTTTGAGGGCGATTTCGAGAGGAATGTCGGGAAAACTTTGTAATTCGTTCAAAACTAAGGCAAAAATGTGTTCAGAATCCGTCGTTCCCTGAATAAGCGGGTAAACTTCATCGCTTAATTGGTTACGCAGAGGACGGTAAAGGGTTTGGCGAAAATTATGGATGAACCCGTTGTGAATGAAGAGCAATCGCTCTTGGCTAAAAGGCTGACAGTTGCTAAAATCGACGGCTAAAGGGGGGGTGGCACTGCGAACATACGCCAAAACGCATCCTGTCTCGACGTAGCGACATAAGTGAGAAAGGTTAATATCACTCCAAATCGGCAGAATATTTTTATAAATGTAGGGATTGTCTGCTTTTTTGGGGTGAAACCAGCCTAAACCGAACCCGTCAGCATTGAGCAATCCTGCCGTCATTTCACGGGGTTGGTAGCTTTGGACGATGAGGGAATGTTCTGGTTTGTACAGCAGTTGATCGAGTGAGATGGGCGCACCCAAATAGCCTAGTAAACGACACATAGATACAGTCAGCAAGTCATTATTATTGCACTATGACCACTGTACAATAGCGCATCACAATAGCGCATCGTATTCCTATTGTATTTTCTCTCACTTTTAAAGTAAGGTGGGACGGGGATGAGTGAACTGGAGTCCCCGATACCGGAGGAAACCTCTGCAGACAGCCCCTCCAATGCCCACCCTACTCCTCTATTTAGGGCTTGCTGAAGAACTGTAAAACAGTTATGCTATAAGGGTTACAGCCATATTAAGTCCCGAAAAATCGTTGAAGTCAAAGTTGTTCATGCATGAGCGATCGCAAATCTATATCAGCCATTTTAACAGCAAAGGGTCAGGTGATAGCGATCAATGCTTTCTAACATCGCCATCACTCCTAAACATACGGAAATAAAACTATAACTTATGTAGCTACCTTATAAGGGTGTTTTGGGGCAGATGCCATTTTTATGAGAATTATCATACAACCTGCAACCGTTATTAATGCGGCGATCGTTTTTGGATTGATTTTCATTGCCTGGGGAGATGTGTTGTTACCCAAACCCTTGAGTACCGCCAGCCATCAAACCCGCACTCATCTCAATCAAGTTCTGCTCAAAATGTCTCTCCAGGAGAAACCGCCGTCCAACCTACAACCCCAACAACCGAAACCCAAACCCGGTCAACGCTACAATCCAGACGACTATTTCAATCGTGCCTTAAAGGAAGCTGAACGCCAAACCAAGGCAACTCAGTGAAGAAGGCAAAAGGCAATAGAACGCTGAACGTATTCGTTACCAATAAACTTTAGCTGTGACTTGCATCAGCCAAGGATGACCCCACCACAGCAGGAAAATAAAGCCGAGAACCCCTAAATAAGCCGGACGCAAGAATTCTTGTAATTTTAAGGTTTGCCTTCCGTCTAAGATAGCCAGTAAAGGAATGACCGAGGTTCGCTGCTTGACCGTTAGAAAAGCTTCACCGTAGCGTTGAGTCAGTCGGCGATCGCCATGCCAAACGGCAAACAAGTGATGAGCCACTAAGCCAATAGAAGTCAGCAAGGTAAACGTCGTTCCCAACCAAAGGGTATGAGCAACACACCAAATCACCTGTCCTACCATTTGTGGATGACGGCAGATGCGAATAACGCCTGTCTCGTAGAGGTGAACTTGAGGTTTTTCAATGGCAGCAATTTCCAAAAGATTAAAGGTTGCAGGATAAAGAAAGAAAAAAGAAATTGCCGAAAGCAGCCAAACTAATCCAGCAATTCCCGGAACTCCCTGTACTTGCCACAACTGCAAGCCATCATAGCGATGATTGAAAAAATAAACGACTAAAATAACCGCTAACGGCAGGTTGAGCGAGGCAAACAGAACTCGATAAGCTCTAGGGCCAATTTTTTTTTCTCCCCAAGGACGCAATGCCGCTAAACCACTGTGAGCGATCGCAAATCCTAACAGCAATGCCAGCATCATTCCATGACTTGGTGTCCACCAGATTGGCATTTTCATGCTAAATTCTGCCCTATGTTCGATAAAATTGACATTTCTTTTTCTTCTCTTAGCGATCATACAGAGGAATTTGATCCCCTTGTTGTGCTACTGTCTTTCTCAGTAGGAATCGACGCATCTTTCCTCTTGATCGCCCCCATCATTTATTTTCATTCGGCGGGTGATAATAGCTCTCACTCTTTACCTCACATGATAATCTTATGTCAGATATTCCCTTTACTCTGGATCAACTCCGCATTCTCAAAGCAATAGCGGCTGAGGGAAGTTTTAAGCGAGCAGCAGATACGTTGTATGTTTCTCAACCTGCTGTCAGCTTACAGGTGCAAAACCTGGAAAAACAACTCAATGTTCCTCTATTCGACCGAGGTGGACGCAAAGCGCAACTAACCGAAGCAGGACATCTCCTCCTTTCTTATGGTGAAAAAATAATCACGCTCTGTCAAGAAACCTGTCGGGCAATTGAAGATTTACAGAACCTTCAGGGAGGGACGCTGATTATAGGAGCTTCCCAAACCACCGGAACCTACTTATTACCTCGGACAATTGGTTTGTTTCGACAGAAGTATCCTGATGTCGCCGTACAGTTGCAAGTTCACTCCACTCGCCGCACCTCTTGGGGAGTGTCTAACGGACAGGTAGATCTGGCGATTATTGGAGGTGAAGTCCCAGCAGAATTACAAGAGACGTTAAAAATCATTCCCTACGCCGATGATGAATTAGCCTTGATTTTGCCAGCTACGCATCCTTTAGCCAAGGTTGAAACGATTCAAAAAGAGGATTTATACCGACTTCATTTTATTACGCTTGACTCTCAATCAACTATCCGTAAGGTGATTGACAAGGTACTCACGCGCTGTGAGATTGATACCAAGCGCTTGAGAGTGGAGATGGAACTTAATACAATTGAAGCGATTAAAAATGCAGTACAAGCAGGTTTGGGTGCAGCTTTTATCTCCGTAACGGCTATTGAAAAAGAATTACAAATGGGAATTTTGCACGCTGTTCGCATTAAAGATGTGGAAGTCAGAAGAACGCTTTCGGTGATCATCAATCCCAACCGCTACCGTTCCAAAGCAGCAGAAGCCTTTATCAGAGAAATCTTACCGGAATTTTCGTCTTATCCGGAAATGCTGGCAGAATTCCAGGTGCTATCTCCTAATAGCTCTAATTCTTTCAAAGAAGTGATTAACAATATCAATCACAATTCTGTGGAAAAAGCGCAATCTTCCTAAGCTTTTTGTTGGATTTTTAGAGTTAAAATGAATTGTAAAAAATTTTCGAGATAAGCTTTTTATTAGTTGCCTCTGGTGTGTTCTTTTCTCTGTGTCTTTGTATCTTTGTAGTTAAAATACAATTTATTACGTTAAAATAAAAAAGTAAGCTAGCTCGTTTTTCGCTATGAATAAGCATATTCAAACGCCAATTAGTCAAAGGTTGAATTTAGCTGAAATTCATCAGAATTATCCTAATCAATGGGTTTTAGTAATTGATCCACAATTAGATAATGACTTAAACCTTATTGAAGGTGAGG
>JBGTNM010000215.1:0-20979 GCA_041743025.1 Microcystaceae cyanobacterium | reverse complement strand
CCGAAAATTGGCGATTTCGCCTTCCCATCCTCTACGGTTGTATTCTCGCTCTGATTCCCAGTAAACTAACTTGAGGAGATGCTCAAATAGACGGGTTAACAGACTCGTCAAAGCGCGGCGATCACTTCTCCCCATGCTTTCTAACTCCTCAATTAAGTTCTCTAAATCCACAAAGGAAAACTTTCCTTGTCTCAGTTGCTTGATAGTTGTCTCTAGCCAGAGGGCATAATCTTGCTCGTACAAAGTTTGAGAAGTCGGGTGTGTTTGTGGGGTCATACACTTGTTACACTCCTAGCACGAAAGTTTTGAAGATGTCCCCTTTCTTTACTTATTATCATAGCCTAATTTGGTATGATTTAATGTAAAATTGAAAGCCCCCGATCCCCGATGAAAGCGAGGACAAGCTTATCGGAGGTAGTTCACACAATCAACTTAATGCAAATACTCAACTCTATGGAAAATAAAATGCCTGATAAATCTCAAAAAATTAAGCTTAAAAGAGGAGAGCTTAATTTATATCTTTCCGAAAATCTATCGCCAGAAAAATACGAATTACTATCTGCATATTTTGACGAAAACCTAACAAATTTACGCCGAGAAGAATGTGATTTAATTTATCAATGGCTATATGAAGATCCTCAATTTCGCAAAGTTTATCTTCAGCTTCTAAAACTTGCAAGTGCAGAAAAAGGAGAATTGCTTGCAGAATCAGTTTTTTCCGAAATTGATAGGAAATATAATTATAATTTATGGGAACTGGGCAATAAAATCATTGTCTTTGCTGGTGGAGGAGCTTTTTTAGGAGGAGTAATAGGGCAATTTCCAGGAGCGATAATAGGTGCTATCAGTGCGACACTTTATGCAATAATTTTCTCTAGAAAGCAATCCCCAGTTTAAGGAAATTATGAATGAACCAAGTTCAGATTTTGTTAATCGCCTGGGTAAGCTTGACAGTGTTTTCAATTTTACTTGGGTTAACTGCCTATAAATACCGCACAAAAGTTCACAAAAAACTTACTTTAGTAGAATCTTTTAATATTGCTATTGCTGCGGCAACTATTGTGTCAAGTTGTAGTTTACTATACCGAGCAAGCACCTCAAAAGAGCTACTTGATTTATTGCAATTTGATAGTTATGTCTTCATTCTAGGTGCAATTGCAGTGATTTGGCTATCTATTCAGCAGATTTGGCAAATCTTTAAATAAAAATACAGGAGTTGATTGATCCCTTTATTCCAAATATCTAAAAGAGCCTACTTATCACAAGTAACCGTGTTCGCCCAAAAAGGCAAGATCGATGTCTGATGGCAGGCGATATCCTAATAGCTTAGCGACGTATTTGCCCAAAATATCGGCTTCTAAATTAACCCAATCGCCAATTTTGAGAGAATGCAGGTTCGTTTCGCCATAGGTATGAGGGATGACAGCCGTTTTGAACCAATTACCACCCTCATCCGTCTGGGCAACGGTCAAGCTGATACCATTAACGGCAATGCTGCCTTTATCAATAAGATAAGGAGCGATGAATTGCTGCCATTGCTCACTCAAAGCACTTGGTACCGCAAAAATGAGTTCCCAAGCTCTATCGGTGGCAACCGACTCAATCAAACATCCCAGTCCGTCCACGTGTCCAGTTACGAAATGTCCTCCCAGTTTACTCCCTACGCGCAAAGAAGGCTCCAAATTGACCGAGGCGGTAGTGTGAGTAAGCGTCCCTAGTGTCGTTCGTTGTAGGGTTTCTGAGGAAGCAGTGGCGACAAATCCATCGAGCAAAATGGCTTCAACCGTCAAACAGACCCCATCGACGGCAACACTATCGCCGATCGCCAGGTCGTTGAGAATAGTCTTGGCCGCTTGTTCGTTAACAGAGACGCTAAAGCGATCGCCTTCTAGCGAATGTAATGTTCCTAGCCCTTGAATTAATCCAGTAAACACGAGAGTTTATTTGTAACAATAGAAACAGTAGGAGACTCTAGCTTGGGTAGTCAATCCTATCTTATTTTTTTTGTAAAGTTGAACGCTCTTTTCCCCTCCTAGGGCATACTGTGAGTGTACCGCATTACCCAATACCTAAGTACCTCGTCTGGATGCTTAACTTGCTCTGTTACTTCTAGAATGAGAACGCTCTGTGCCGCGCTCGTATTACTGAGGATAGGCAAATGATTGAAATGAAAGTGGCTGGAATTGCCTTAGATGCCGTCACCCGCAGTCCCATTGTCCTACTCAAAGACGGCTCTGATCGTCGGGCCCTTCCCATCTATATCGGTCAAGATCAGGCTAAGGCAATTATTGGGGCACTCGAAAACCAAAAGCCGCCTCGACCGCTAACTCACGATCTGATTATTAACCTATTTGTCACCTGGGAGGTTACTGTAGATCGCATCATCATTCATTCCCTGCAAGATAATACCTTTTATGCCGTCATCTGCTTGCGCCAAGGTGAGACGAAAAAAGAACTTGACTGCCGTCCCAGTGACGCGATCGCCATTGCCTTGCGGACGGGGTGTTCTATTTGGGTAATGGAAGAAGTGGTTGCCGATGCCTCAATTCCGGTTGATCGCGATGCTGACGAAGAAGAACGCCGCGCTTTTCGGGATTTTATCGCTAATTTGCGCCCGGAAGATTTAATTCAACGAGGACGTTTTGAATCGGATAACGAAAATCAATAAACAATGGGTAATTGGTAATTGAACAATGCGTTATCGACGGTTTGGCAAGACCAATTTATCGGTGTCGGTGTTTTCGCTGGGAACGATGCGCTCTCTCGCCTCAGAACTCACTTTTGGGCAAACGGTGCAACAGGCAACTGCCCTCGGCATTAATCATCTCGAAACCGCGAGAGGCTACGGTCAGAGCGAATATTATCTAGGACGGACGATTCGCTCAAAATTGGGTACACCGCGAGAGCAATTGATTGTAACCACCAAATTACCTCCCACCCCTGATGCTACTCAGATGCAGCAGTGGATTGCCGACTCTTTAGAGCGCCTGCAATTGGACTATCTCGACTGTCTAGCGATTCACGGGATTAACACCTGGGAACATTTAGATTGGATGACGGAGCAAAATAGCAGTATGAGTGTCATTCAAGCTGCTATTGAAAAAGGGAAAATTCGCCATTTAGGATTTTCAACTCACGGCTCATTAGAACTTATTTTAGCGATAATTAACACAGATTTATTTGAATTTGTCAATCTTCATTACTATATCTTTTTCCAACGTCACGAGAAAGCAATTGAATTAGCATTTGCGAAAGATATGGGGGTATTTATCATTTCTCCAGCCGATAAAGGGGGCCGCCTCTACACGCCACCCGAAACTCTCAAGCAATTGTGTCACCCTTTTTCCCCGTTAGAACTCAATTATCGCTTTTTACTGAGCGATCGCCGCATTAGCACCCTCAGTTTAGGAGCAGAACATCCGGCTCAACTGTCTGAAGCTTTAGCCTTGGTCGACAGCGATTTCCCCCTCACCTCTGCCGAACGAGCCGCCTTAGAACGATTAGACAAACACCTAGACACAGCCTTAAACAGCGATCGCTGCCGTCAGTGCTATCAATGCCTTCCCTGTCCTGAAAATATTAACATTCCCGAAATTTTGCGTTTGCGAAACTTAGCGGTTAGCTATGATATGGTGGATTTTGGGCAATATCGCTACCAAATGTTAGAAAATGCCGGACATTGGTTTCCGGGTAATAAGGGCGATCGCTGCACCGAATGCGGAGAGTGCTTGCCTCGCTGTCCTGAACACTTAGAGATTCCCAGATTGTTGCGCGACACTCACTCAAGGCTTAACGGATCTCCCCGCCGACGCTTATGGGAATCTTAAAGAAGGCTGGAGGACGGTCAAAGTTTTCCCCCTATTACCTATTCCCTGTTGCTATAAATGATTGGCAACAACCCCCAGCAAGGGCAGATTGAGAGATTGCATCTGAGCGATCGCTTTTTTCGCGCTTGAGGTGGCTGTTTTTTTCACACTAATAACCAAAAGGATGCCATCAACGTGCGCCGCTATAAACTTAACATCGGGATTGTTCAGAAAATGGGGCGGATCGTAAATAACGAGGTCGTATTGTTCTTGCAATTGTGTCATTATATTTTGCATTCGCGGCGACCACAGCCGTCGAGGAGCAGTTGGGAAAAGGGTTCCAGCCGTTAGAACTGATAAATTCTCGACCCCAGGCACTGGTTGCACAATCGCTTCGGGTGCGACAGCATCGGCGATAAGATGGCTTAGTCCCTTGTGATTGGAAACATTCAACCACTGATGAAGCTGAGGCTCATGCCAATTGGCATCCACTAACAGCACTCGTTTGCCGGCGCTTGCAGCACTAATCGCTAAATTTAAGGCAACGGTGGATTGACCGTCTTTGGCTTCGACGGACGTGATGACCACCGAACGAAGTGGCGGATTTTGCAGAAGATGGAGTTGGGCATATAGCAAATCAAACGCCTCCAAAAATGGCGACCTTTCGCTAAAGTCTGACTTCAAAGCAGCAACCTGTCCAAATTCGCTTTCTGGATTTTTAAGGGCGGGATCTGAGGTTAACTTGGCTTCTGGGGTCAAGTCGGAAGACAATATAGGGCGATCGTCTTGGGGAATATCCCCCAATAGGGGGACATTCAGGGTATCGGGGATATCTTCATCACTGAAAAAGATATTGCGCCGTTTTTCCCAGAGAAGGGCTGCTACTGAGCCGAGGAAGAGTCCTCCCATGACTCCTAGCAGAAGTTTCTTCTTGAGGCTGGGGGGTTCGCCGATGGGCTTGCCCTCAGCGTCGAGGGGAATTTGGGGTTTGGAGATCAGTTGCCAGGGAAGTTCTTGAGCGGCTTCTACCTTCAATTGTTCGCGTTGAAAGAGGAATTTATTGAGCAATTCTTCATGAAGATCTATTTGACTTTGGATACCGCTATATTGATTGAGGACAGAGGGATAGCGTGCTGCCTGCTTTTCAGCTTGCTGCTTGGCACTTGAGAGCGATTGCTGTTGAACCTCTAGCACTCGAATTTGGTTGGCTGTTTCCAACATTTGTTTGATCAGTTCCAAGCGAGTCGGGTCTTGGTAATTGAGGGCAGAAGACTGATTGGGAACAAATAGCGCGTTTTTAGTCAGAATACTTTGGGTGGTCTGGTTGAGCAGATTGAGGATATTTTGGCGTTTTTCTTCTAAGTCTTGCAGTTGAGGACTGCCATCAGTGTAGGTGGCACGGGCGATCGCCATTTGGCTGTCGAGGTTTTGCAGTTGGCCGATAAGAGCAATGCGAGCGGGGTCTTGGCTAAGAGTCGAAGCAGCTAGAGCTTCTTCGGGAGTAAGATTTAATTGTTGTTGTAGGAGATTGTAGAGGGTTGTTTGCGCTTTGATCTGCGTTTCGAGCGATAATTGCTGCTGACCGAGTGCGCTGGCTTGAGATAAAACTTCTTGGCTTTTCGCCATCGGATCGATGAGTTCGTACTGTTGCCTGAGTTGTCTTTGTTGCACCTTGAGTTGGTCGAGGCGTTTTCGTAACTCTGGCAGTTGTCCGTCAATAAATTTAACTCCCGCTTTTATGTTAGTTTGTCGGTCTTCTGAACTGTATTTGACAAACGTATCAGCCGCCGTTTCTAAAATAGATTGGACTTCAGTAGGGTTTTCGCCTGTGTAGGAAACTTGGAAAATTTTGGTGGCTCCTCCTTTACCAGGTAAACTGATTCGTTCGACTGCGAGTTTGTCCCGCAAATCTTTCCAAATCGCCGGAACTTTGCGAGTTAGCACTTTTTTGTGGACTTCTTGAGCAATTCTCAAGGTCATTCCAGGACTTTGGAGAAAAATTAGATTAGTGGGATAGTCTAGCTCAAACAGAGACTCATTCGGCAACCCTTGCGTTCGGGTAATGGTAGTGGGATCGGTTAATTTCGCGGAGGAGGTAATCGGTTCAACCAGTAAGTAAAAGTTTCCAGTGTAAGAGTAATCTTCCAGAGAACCACTAAACCAAGCAGCGAAAGTCGTCAGACTGGTTACGCCAGCAATCAACCACGCTTTTCTGAGTAGCGTTCGTAAAATCGGGCGGAAATTGAATCCTTTTGAGGATGAGGAACCGCTAATCTCTAGTTCTTCTTCGGAAATGCTGTTTAATGGCTCTTTCACTGGCTAATTAACCCGCTAGCAACAACAGTAGCTACGATTGTAACACTGACAAATTTAAAAAAAAGTGATTTAGGTCAACACAGTTGAAGGAGTCTTGGCATAAAATCATACTAAAGAAATAGAGAATTAGACTGTTACTACTTCCTACCCCTAATTTTGGTCAACCCACCCTAGCAGGTTCCAGCAATCGAAAGTTTTTGAACTTAAATTCGGTTGTGGTCTGTCCAGTGCCGGCATCAATGGCAACAATCGTTTGACAACTCGGAAGGTAATAATTCCCGACTTTTTCGTAGATTTCCCTAAAATCTCGCTTGCCTTTGAGTTCGCCTGTTTTAGCATGGCGAAAGATAGCATGATATTGGGTTGAGATATAACCGTCCGGGGTTTGTAGACTCTCTTGCGTATTAATGGTAAAGGCGACCGGCCCCATCACTCGACTGACTTGACTAATTTCTCGCCCACGCACTTTGTAGTTCGACCCCATTGCATCCCCTTGGACTAAAATTTCAATGGCTCCGTTGGGGTCGGTTTCTCCTAATGTAAAGGTATTCTTGCCGTGTGCGGTTTCAAAATTAGCGCGTTTGCGATGGGTAATAATATCACGCAGTTGGTTGTAAACGCTCTCTCGGACTGTTTCATCGTCAATTCCGCTTATTTCTACGCTTAAATCGGCACTGACGCGGATTTTCCCAGTGAAGGCTTCTTCTCCCTGCGTCAGTTCTAAGTCGGCGGTATAGCCTGGAAAGTTACTGTCCCAGGTGTAGCGGTTTTCGTAGGCGGTGCGAAAGAGGTCGCAAGCTTGGTTGGTGTTTATCATGTTGGTTTTTAGGTTCAAATTCGTTGCCTTTTATAGTGTGACATTAAGTAACAGGTTTCTAGCAGGATGCCGTTGGCTTATTATTTGACTAGCGACCTTTAGCCAAGTCAGCATATATCCATATTTCCACTCCTAGGATAATTAAAGCGATCGCTTCGACTCCCCCCAGAATGTAAATGAAAGGCTCGATGGCATTCTTATCGGGATGAGAAACCCAGAAAATCGCTAAAGTAGCCAGTCCAGAGATAACAAATGTAATTTCATCTACTAACAACTGTTCGATCTTACGTCGTTTTCGGCGTGGATCGTCGCGATGAGCAATCTCCCAACCGAAAATGTGAATAATCACAGGATAGCCAGTTTCTTCTTTAACGTTTTCGACAAGCGTCAAACGAATATAACGGCCAATTGCGGAAATTTTTTCGTCATTGACCAAGTATGTCCAACCTGAAATAAAACAGATCCAAGGAATCACCAGCAGTGCATAAAGCGCATACCCATTATTTTGCGTTAGGGCAAATGAGAGAACCCCGCCAAAGAGTGCTAAGGTGACGTAGAGAATATTATCGCGGAAGCCAATGCGTTGCGTTTGTTCTCCCTTTAACTTTTCGTACTCCAAAAAGTATACTTGAAGAATCTGATGCTGCTCAGAATTCACGCAGTTTTCTCCTTAACTCAGTTTGGGCAGTGTCTAGGTTGAGGTTTCTCATCCACTATAACGCTCCCTGACTTACTTCTATCAGCTTAACTTGTTCCCTATCTCTTTAAATTAACTATATTTTTACAAGGTTTGTTGCTTTCTGTGTACAGAGGGTTTCAGACCGAATTAGCGATCTTAGAATTAATGGTTGAGTTGAGAGGGTCGAACTGATGCCGCAAGCATTTATTTTAACAGCTATTCCAGAAGAATATCGGGCAGTGCGTGACCATCTAACTGACCTGAGAAACACCTCAAAAGATCCCGAAAAGTATGAACAGGGACTCTTTGAAGCCGACGGTAGCACATGGGAAGTGACAATTGCTCAATCAGGACAAGGCAATGTTAATGCTGCCATTGCAGCTACTGAAATTGCATCGGCTACTGAAAGCGCTCTCGCTAATTTTCAGCCTGACATTGCTCTGTTTGTTGGAATCGCAGGTGGAATTCCAGGGAAAGATGTTCAATTAGGGGATGTTATTGCTGTAGAGGAAGCTTATGATTATGAAAATAGCAAGATAGAAAAAGGAAAGAAAAACCCCAGAGGAGGAACACAATCCTCAAAAGAAAGATTAATCGATCTAGCTAAACAGCTAGCTATACAAGAAGATTGGAAGAAAAGAATTCACGAAAAAAAGAGTCATGTTAATCCCAAGGTTCTGAGTAAACCGGTAGCGTCGGGAGGGGCTGTCGTTGGCAGCACTGAATCATCTGATTTTCAATACATTCGGGATAATTTTAGTGATGCAGTCGCAGTAGAAAAGGAAGGGGTTGGCTTTTTAAGAGTGTTTCGTAAATACGAAAATATCCCGGCTATTGTCATTCGAGGAATTTCCGATCTCATTGATAATAAACCACAAGCAGAAAAAGAAGGTTATCGAGAAATCGCAGCTAGTCATGCTAGTGCTTTTGCCTTTGAGTTGCTAGCAAAATTCGATCCTTCCATTTCATCTCAGCAAGATTCTTTTACGCAGAGGTTTTCTGAGGAGCTAACCTTGCCAAGAACAATTTTTGATCAAACTTGGGTGAACAGTCAATTAAAGAAAAAAGTTCAATTAGACAAAAGCAATGGAATGGATTGTCAACTATCTGGAGAAATTCAACAAGCTATAAAAGTAGGAGATTTTTGTTATGTTTTAATTCATCCCATCGCTGAAAAAGCGAAGCTACTACAAGACATTGAAACATCTATAGATGACAATACAATTATTATCACAATTAGACCTCAAGATATTAAAAGAGATCCTAAAGATTTTACTTTGGAGCAGCGAGGACAGTGGTATATGAATCTCATAGATATTATTAGAAGCAAGTTACATCAACATTGGGATAATTTAGAAGCTCAAGAAGGAATCAATAAACTTCAGATTAAAATAGATAAAGAGAAGCTCTTGTCAGGCACAAGTTATTGGACGCTCAAAGGAGAATTAATAAGAAAAAATTCAGAAGAAAAATACAAATGGTTTTGTGATTACCTAGAAAATAAAGTTTTATCACTGCAAACGATAAAAAGCTCAAAGTTAGTGATTTTATTTGATTCATACGTTAAAAGAGAATCAGAAAATAACTATTGGTATATTTTTGAGAATCTTCAGTTTAGGAATGAAATATGGACAATGTTTCAAGATTTTTATGAAAATTGCCAAAGTAATTTAGATTGCAATCGACTGACTTTTGTCATTGTAGATTCTCCTCTTCCAAGCAATTCTCAAATAATAAAGCATGAACCCCAAAAAATTGCTTTTGGTTGGAAACTGAGTTGGGGATGTACTTCTTATCCTGAACCTACGATACTGATTGAGCAATTAAATAGTCAATTTGAAATGTGCAATTCAAAAGCTGTTTTCAAACGAATATTAGATTTGATTGGAGTTCAACCTTTTCATTTTCAGAAAATTTGTCAACATCTTTTCTCTCTACAATGCACTATTCCTAAAGGAAAGGAATTGAAGTTCGTTGACGAATTCATTGAATCAGAAATATTAAATAGGGAAAATAACAAATGAACGAATATTTTGAGCAACATTTTAATGCCATTAAAGAAAGCTTACTCAGAGCGGATAACTACCAGCGTCAACGCCTAATTATTTACCGTCAGGTTCTTCTTGACAGTCAGTTTGATATCTGGCGAGAAGTTAGAATATGCTATGCTTATAATTTGCATCAATCCTCTTGGTGGTTATTTTATATCTTACACTTAAATAGATTAAATAAAATAACCTTTCAAGAAGGTAATAAAGCACAAGAAGAATTACTTCGTCTTGGTCTAGTTTTTCGGTGGAAAGGAAAACTAAAAACATCTAAAATTCATCAAAAGTATTTTACTCTCCATGAAATTGAGCAATTCCTCATACCGACTAATCTTGAACAAAAGATATTTGACTGGATAGGTAATCATCAAATATTAAAGCATATTGTTCAAGAACTCATTTTAAATTCAGAGAGTTTAATTGCTAACGAAGGAGAAGACGAGTGGCTAAAGAATTTAATTACAATGTACTTCCTTGACTGGGAAAATGGAGAAGATTTACAGCACTCATATCTCAAAAATATTCAGTCTCGGTTGAATCGTTACAGAAAATGCTTAATTGTATATAGGTGGTGTTTAACCAGTTCTCAGCAAGTCCAAAACAAAGTCAATAATCAAAAGCTTAATAAATATCTTAATTTTCTTATTAAATTAGGATTGATTGTAGAAACTCAAAACGGATACATAGTTTCTTTACTTTATAAACACGAGAGAGTTTTTTCAGAAAATTGGGTACAAAAAAGACTTACTTCTTTGAGAATTGAGAGTGAAATACGAACTTGGGTTGGAGATGATCGAGAACTTTTTGATAGTATGCTTGAACTTACGAATAACTTTCCTGTTTCGCTTACTTCTGGTTATGAACAAACATGGGTTGATAATTTAGTTAATTCACAAATTGTTGACAAGTGGGAAAAAGGAGAAGAAGATATACATAGAAATTTGAGATCTATCAGAAATTTTATTTTAAGAAATAAAAAGCAGTTACGACAAGTCTTAAATTTATATAAAAATATTCTACAAAATTCTCCACTGGAGGCAGATAATAGCCAAGCGCAAACAATCTTGTTAGAGTCAAAACTAATTAAGCTTAATGAAAGCAATAATGAGCTTACTGTTTCAAACAAACTCTATAAAACAGTTTTTGATATTGAATGGATAGAGAGACAACCATTGCCATTTTCTATACAACAAAGCATAAATGATTTAAAAAATCGTATATTCGTTTACACACCACCTAATACTGTTTCTAGCTTTAACATTCGAGATCTTATTAATCTTATTAACCGTCCTTTAGAAAATTCGCATAAAAAATGGATAGTAGGCTCTGCACTAATACCAGTAACAGCTTTAATAGTTTTTGTTTCTTGGTTAGTTTGGCAAAAAATAGATATTTTTTATTCTCTAGAAAGTAAAGGTATACAAGAGATTGAAAACTTTAAAAACGATGGACAACTAAAATCTCTTATAGATGCTGTTAGATACGGAAAACACTTAGAAAAATTCATTAAGAACGATCCACCTTATACACAGTATCCAGCAGTTAGTCCTATTTATGCTTTGCAATATATTCACAATCATATCTATGAAAAAAATCAAGTAAGTGAGATTGGGGGTCATATTAGGAGTCTCGATTTTAAAGAAGAAATAAAAACTGATAATAAAATCTTTTTGTATTTTGTTTATGGAGGAGATAATGGTTCATTGAAATTTTTGAAATGGGAACAAGTTTTGAACAATGAACAGATGCTATCAACTTCTTCTCACCAACTAAAAACTATCTCTGTGGAAAATATTGACCAAGGAATATTATCATATGTTGGTTTTCTTCCTAATCGATCAATTATTGTTACAATTGGCTGGGATGAAGACAATAAAACTACCTCAATGAAGTTTTGGACTTTATCAGGGAATATGATAGGAGTCCCTCATACTTTATTTGATGAACCAGTCGGAAGCGTTGCTTTTAATCATGAAAATACAATTTTAGCTACCGTAGGAGACGCAACTAATATTGATGCCAATGGAAATCGTAAAGGAAGTATAAAATTTTGGGAAGTTAAGGCAATTGTAGATCAAGCAGATCAAGATCAAGTGGAATTAATTGAAATTCCTATTCAATTCGATTCACCGCATGAAAATAATTCGTTTAAAATCGTTGTTTTTAATCCTCAGAATAATATGATTATTACACTTAGCTCTAACCAAAGTATTAAATTGTGGGAACTGAATAAACCTGCAAAGAAATTAATTTTTCTGCATGAAATTCCATCTTCAATGCATCAAGTAGAAAACATAAGTTTCAATCAGCACGGCGGTGTTATTCTAGCGATAGGCAAGCAAGGAATAAGAGAAGAATTGAGATACTTTGATTTAAAAGGCAATCTTAAAAAGTGTCTCTTGTTCAAGGATATTCCAACTGATGGTATTACATCCTTCAGTTCGGATGGAAATTTTATATCTGTTGGTATAGACCAAAGTTTTCAACTCTACAACATTCCTACTAATGAAGTTGAAAAAATGGCAGACCAAACAATAGATGACAAAAAATGTCAGCAGTCAGATGAAAAACCTGAGTTAGTTCTTGAAAGAAATAACGATTTTCAAGGTAAAATTTTCAATTTTAGCTTTACGTCCCCTAACTTTTATAATAAGTATTTAGCGGTTGCCTCTACTGGTTGTAGATCGAGGGATGAAGGTTGCAATCAAGACAAAACTATTAGACTTTATGATATTACTAAAGTAATACAATCTGAACAAAAACCCTTCTCTGAAATTCAAGGAAAGATTCTGGGTTTATGGATTGGACGAAATGCAAATTGTCAAGATTATGCTGCTGTTCAACTTAAAGATAAATCACTACAACTTTGGGATATTGAAAAAGACAAAAAAAGATCTCATCAGTTGAAAGAAAGCCAGAATTCTGATCAAGCATTAAAAGCAGATAAAATAGCTCTTTATCGAACTCCTAATGATTCTAAAGAGTGTGTTCGAGATCGAATTGTAACTATTCAAAACCGGATTATAAATCGTCAACAAGATTTAAACCTAATGTTTTGGGAATTTTCACAGCCAAATTGGGATAACTCAAACCACAGTGGTAGCTCTTCTGTTAGCGATGAAATTAGCACAATTAAAGATTTGGTAATAGGTTCTAACAATAAGGTAATTTTTATTGATAACGATGGTCGTGCTAAACTATGGCATTTAGAGAGGAATCCAGATGATTCTCAACCTCTCAATCTTAAAGTGACTAGTGCAAGTTTTAATAATGATGGAAGTTGGTTTATTACTGCAAACCTTGAACAGCATACCGTTGAGCTTTGGCAATATAATAATACTAACGCTCAGGCAAGCTCGGTCGATTCTAATTTTATTGAAGAAAGTCAGACTATTACAAAAATTATGTTTAGTCCAGATGATCGTTTTATTGCTGGATTAGTAAATGATGATTTAAAACTCTGGCAATGGAAACCTGATGATTTATCGAACCAACTAGATAAACCAGAACTAATTTTTGAAAAACTGGAAGATAAAGTTAACGATCAAAAAACAAAAGTTAAGATATTTAGGTTTCATCCTAATCCTCAAAAACAAATAATAGCTACTTCAGGAGATAACAATATCATTAAATTATGGGACTATAAAGGCCGACAGGTTGCAGAATTTGAAGGAGATTGGGAAAAAACTCAGGACTTTAGTTTCACCGCTGATGGAGATCAACTTTACGCAGTTGGAGATGATGGAACCGTTCAGAGATGGAATTTAGACGAAGAAATTAATCTAACTTACCTAGTGAAAAAAAGCTGTCAGTGGCTTGATTTTTACATAAAATCTAATCCTGATGAAGCAAAATCAATTGCTTGTACAGAGGATAAGTAATACTAACTTTGAGATTGACTTTGACTGAAAGATTTAGCTAATACCCAAGTATCCTTACTGCCGCCGCCTTGAGAAGAATTCACCACTAAAGAACCCTTGCGTAAAGCAACGCGAGTTAACCCGCCTGGATGGACGTAAATTTCATCGCCGCGATGGAGAATATAAGGACGCAAATCGACGTGCCGCCCTTCAATTTGCCCTTCAACCAACGTAGGAACACGAGATAAACTAAGAGTGGGTTGAGCAATATATTCGCGAGGATTGGCTTGAATTAATGCCGCAAATTCTTCGCGCTGTTCGGCAGTCGAAGAAACTCCAATCAACATCCCGTAACCGCCCGATTCGTTAGCGGATTTAACTACTAATTTATCTAAATTTTGTAAGACATATTCGCGATCGCTATCTTGCCAACACAGATAAGTGGGAACATTGGATAAAATAGGGTCTTCCTTAAGATAGTAACGAATAATCTGCGGGACGTAAGCATAAACCACCTTATCATCTGCCACCCCCGTTCCAGGGGCATTGGCAAGGGCAACTCGTCCTTGGTGGTAGACTTCCATCAACCCACGAACCCCCAAAAGCGAATCCCGACGAAAGACATTAGGATCTAAAAAGTCGTCATCGACGCGGCGATACACCACATCCACCCGGCGCAACCCCTTAGTTGTTTTCATTTGCAGGTAGCCATCGACGACGACTAAATCTCGTCCTTCGACGAGTTCTACTCCCATTTGCTGCGCTAAAAAAGAGTGTTCAAAATAGGCAGAGTTGTAGATTCCAGGGGAGAGAACGACTACCGTTGGTTCGGGAAGTTGTGGCGGCGCGAGGTTAAGCAGCGTTTCTAGCAGGTGGGAAGGATAGTCATCAACCGGTTGAATCGCCATCGTCTGGAAGATTTCGGGAAAGGTGCTTTTCATCACCCGGCGGTTCTCCAAGACGTAGGAAATACCCGACGGAACCCGCAGGTTATCTTCTAAAACATACCAATGTCCATCGCGATCGCGCACTAAATCCGTGCCAGTGATGTGACACCAGATGCCGCCAGGAGGCTTGATACCGATGCAGGGTTGGAGGTAGCCTTTGGCTGAATCGATGACGTGTTGAGGAATGATGCCATCTTTGATAATCAGTTGGCGATCATAGAGATCGGCAATAAACAGGTTTAAAGCGTAAATACGCTGCTTGAGTCCTTTTTCAATTGTTTCCCAGTTGTCGGCATCGACAATGCGGGGAATGATGTCGAAGGGAAAAATGCGCTCTACGCCTTGATCGTCATTGTAAACGCGAAAAGTGACCCCCAAATTAAATAAGGCTAGCTGAGCAGTGTCGAGGTGTTGCTGGAGTTGTTCTATCGACAGTTGCTTCATCCATTGAATAAGGGGCGCAGCATGAAGTCTAGGCTGTCCTTTCGTCCCATAAAGCTCGTCATAAAATTCTTCTGGATCGTAAATGTCGAGATGTGCAGACACGGCTAGCTCTCCTCCAACCTTGCTTTTAACAGGATTTACCCATTTTAGTTTTAAAATTGTAGTTGAGACGACAATTTAATTGAAATTTAGCAATTTTTAAGCAAAAGCTGTGATGGCGATCGCATCAAAGCTAAGACTGAGATCACAGTCCGAAGCCCCTCTGAACAGTAACGATGTAATAGACCTGCTTTGCTTGCACCGTCATGAGTCATACAGAACATTTACGCTTGCTCGATCAAGGAATTACTGCCTGGAATCAATGGAGGCAATCGAGTCAAGAGATTCCTGACTTAGCAGGAGCGTTTCTTCACAAAGCCTTTCTCAGACAAGCTTTTCTGGATAAGGCTAATCTAGAACAGGCTGATTTAACTGAAGCAGACTTAAGACGAGCTTGGTTGCGTCACGCTAATCTTCATCGGATTATTCTCCTCAAAGCCAATCTTAATCGAGCGACTTTAACCCATTCTCGCTTACAAGGGGCTGATTTAAGATATAGTAACTTAAGATGGGCTTGTTTGCAAGCAGCTGATCTCACGCAAGCAAATCTCGCTGGAGCCGAGTTAATGGGAGCAGATTTAAGTGAAGCTAACCTAGAAGGAGCCAGCTTGCGAAATTGCTCGTTAATCGGGGCAGATTTGACAGGAGCTTGTCTGCAAGGAGCAGATTTGACGGGAGCAGAATTGACAGGAGCGATTTTGACTGGAACCGATTTAGAAAAATGGCAAGTGAAACCTGAAGAAATTTTGGCAATTTTATTGAGTCAAGACGGAAAATTAGCTCAGTGCTGATTCTTACGAGGTATGCGAATTTTGCCAACTGCTGAACAAGGCATCAGATGCGTCATATTATGCCAATCCTTGACTAACACATTTACCCCGATTTTTGTTGTTCGCCTCGATGAGCGAACAGGTAATGTGTTTATCCTGGCGGGAGATAACATAGAGATAGAAATCTATCGCAATGGTCTTTGGAGGTTTTTGTGACAAAGCCTGACTTTAGTAGCATGACTAAAATTGAGCTAAGAACTTATTTCATTGCTCATCCTAACGATAAGGCAGCGTTTCATGCCTTTGTTGATCGCTTTACCTCTGAAGCATCTCCAGAGACTTACGACATTCCGAAATTGCCTGCCGAGATTGAGCAAGTTGACATTTTGATTAGGCAAAAGTTAGAACACCTGAAGATGGGTTAGTCTAACTTCTGAACTTCTCACTCAATCGCAAAGCTAAAGCTTCTCTCGCTTGTTCGCGATCATCAAAGTGAATTTTTTCGGTTCCCAAAATTTGATAGTCTTCGTGTCCTTTGCCAGCAATTAAAACGCCATCGCCGGGTTGTGCCGTTTGAATGGCAGTGCGAATGGCTGTAGCGCGATCGCTAATCACCATTGGTTGGACTGAAGGCGGGATGCCTGCTAGAATATCTCTTAAAATCCGGTTAGGGTCTTCGGTACGGGGATTATCAGAGGTAACGACCGAAATATTGGCTAATTCGGCGGCAATTTCGCCCATTAAAGGCCGTTTAGTGCGATCGCGATCGCCACCACAACCAAAGACGCAGATCATATTACCTTGAATGAACGGACGAGCCGCTTTGAGTAAATTTTCTAAACTATCAGGCGTGTGAGCGTAATCGACAATAACGCTAATATCCTGTTGGGAGCTAATTTGTACCCGTTCCATGCGCCCTGGAACGCCTGGAAATTCCGGCAATTGCGCTACGATAGTCTGTAAATCCAATCCTAGATGTAACACCGTTGCAACTGCTGCTAAGAGGTTCGATAAATTGAACTGTCCCACCAAAGGCGAAGAAAAGGCAATATTTCCTTGCGGTGTGTGTAATGTCCCTCTCACCCCATTCGATTCGTAAGTCAGTTCGCTGGTATAAAAATCAGCAGACGCATCGCTGACACTGTAACGCCAGACGCGATCGCTATACATCTCAATCAGCCGCTTGCCGTAAGGATCATCTAAATTGACAATAGCTTTCCCTTTCAAATAGTCGGGAGTAAATAACAAGGATTTTGCTGAAAAATAGTCTTCCATGTCTTGGTGGAAGTCTAAATGATCCTGTGTCAGGTTGGTAAAAACCCCTACCTCAAACTGACAGCCTTTAACCCGTCCTTGTGCCAGCGCGTGAGAACTGACTTCCATCACGCAGTATTGATTGCCTGCGTTGACAGCTTCAAAGAGTTGTTCTTGCAAGTCGGCGGCAAAAGGGGTGGTATAGGTGGCGGTTTGTTGGTAGCCTTGCCAGCGAGCATAGAGAGTTCCTAACAAGGCAGTAGGATACGCCGCACGCTTGAGAAAAAATTCAATTAAATGCGTCGTAGTGGTTTTGCCATTGGTTCCCGTCACGCCAACCATAGCCATTTGTTGGCTAGGATAGCCATAAAACGCAGCAGCGACTTCTGCACAAGCTGTCACCATATCTTCAACTGATACGACGCAAGCATCGGCAGTTAGGGGAAATTTCGCCGCCGCTTGAGGTGTGACTAACGCAGCAATTGCGCCTGCTTCGATAGCACTCTGCCAAAATTCACCCCCATCAACTCGTGTTCCTGGCATACCGATAAATAAGTCTCCCAATTGGCAGGCGTGGGAGTTGCTGCAAATACCTTTTACCGAGCGATCAAGGTTGGAATGATCGGGTACTTGAGCGATATTGGACACTTTTGCTAATAATTCACGTAGCGTCATCATAGGTTTTTCGATGAGGGTTTTTGCTTTTAGATTATTAAGCAACACTAGAGGTTCCGTCTACTTTTTACGTCTCTAGGATTAAATTTTTCTGTAACATTTGCTCCAATTGTTGTACCGAAGCGCGAGGGGACAGGCGAGGCAGAGATTTTTCACCTTGGGGAAGTTTTTGGCACAAAACCGGAATTTCGGACTGATAAGCGGCAAACCAGTCTTCACGGCTGTCAATATCGCAAATTTCGAGATCGAAGGCAATGGATTGAACTTTTTCTAATTTTTCTTGGAGTCCTTCACAGAGATGGCAGCCTGGTTTACTGTAAAGAATTAATTGTGTTGTCATTTTTATAGTGAGTAGTATCAGGATTTTTAGGATTGACAGAATTTACAGGATAATAGCGATTAATTAATCAAGAAATCTTGTTAATCTTTTAATCCTGGTCAACTATCAACTGATAACAAAGTTATTTTGAGTCCATCACGTGGATGAGGTGTTGGTATAGCGGTTAGTTCTAGGTTCTGATTAGGAAGTAACGTCCAATTATAATTTTGAGCGGATAGAGTGGCAAAAATTTTTAGTTCTAATTTAGCAAATTCTTTGCCCAAACATTCGCGCATTCCACCCCCAAACGGAATGTAACCGAAGCTGTATTGCTTGTCTTCTGCTCGCTCAGTCGAAAAGCGATCAGGATCGAATTGTTTGGGATTAGTATAGATACTCTCATCACTAAGCGTCTTGGCAATAGAGTATTGAACTGTCCATCCTTTCGGTAATAAATAGTTATTAAATTCGCAGTCTTGAATAATTTCTCGAAATCCTCCTGCTACAGGAGGAATAAAACGTAAAACTTCTTTTAGCACTTGCTCTAAATAGGTCAGTTCCTTTAATTTTTCCAAAGTAAGTGATTTTGAAATATCTAATCTTGCTTGTTCTTCTCGAATGCGCGTTAAGACGGCTGGATATTGTGCTATTAAAAAACCAAAAGAAGCTAACGCCGAAGTTATGGTTTCATGACCGGCAAATAATAATACTAAAACCTGGTCTTTTAGCTCAGCAAGTGATAAGCGATCGCCACTTTCATCCGTTGCTTGCAAAAGCATTCCTAAAACATCCGAACCTAAATTACCGTCTGCTTGTCGCTGGGTAACAATTTGCTCAATTTGCTTTAGTAATGCGTCACGACAGCGTACTGCTTGAGAAAATTTCGACCAAGGGAGAGGAATTGTAAGGCTAAATAATCCTTCACTATACCCGTTGAATAACTTAGCAAGTTGAGAACTTTTAGTATTCTCTTGACCAAAAATAAGCGTAGAAATAATATCAAAAGCATAACTTTTTAATTCGGGATACCAAGTGAGCGTTCCCATCTGTTCCCAATGAGTTAAATATCGTGCTGTGATACGTTCTATCGTAGGAATGTAACTTGCTAATGCTCTCGGTTGAAAGGCTTGATAGATTAATTTACGGCGTGAGGTATGAAACTCGCCAGTATTGGTAGATAAAGAATGAGGTCCGAGTAAAACTCGCGTACTTTTGGGCCAAGTTGCGACAAAATATTTATTCTCATTCGTTAACATAAAGCGATTGGCTTCCGCCCCTAATAAAGTAATATTAGGACGACCAAAGAGATGCGTTTTGAAAATAGAACCATATTTTTGTCGGCGTTTTTCTACAAAATCGCTATCTTTTAAAAAGTTTAATGTTTCCCCAATAATAGGAAGTCCAAAACTTCCAGGAGGAAGGGGAAGTGAAGAATTAGGGAGCAGCGTATTTTGCATAAATTTATTGATCAATAAGCTCTTATTTACAGACTCCTGTCGATAAACATTCGTTAATCTGCGCCTAGCGGACTCACCCTAGAATGATAAGCTAACAAATACACTGGAAATTACTTTGGAAGACACGATGACAGGAGCCACCGAGATACCTTATTTGTTACGAGCAGCACGAGGAGAAGTGCTAGAGCGTCCCCCCGTTTGGATGATGCGCCAAGCAGGGCGCTATATGCAAGTTTATCGGGATTTGCGCGACAAATACCCCAGTTTTCGAGAGAGATCGGAAAATGCAGACCTCGCTATCGAAATTTCGCTCCAACCTTGGCGAGCTTTTCAACCCGATGGGGTGATCATGTTCTCAGACATTCTAACGCCTCTGCCCGGTATCGGCATTCCCTTCGATATTATCGAAAGCAAAGGCCCGATTATCGACCCTCCTATCCGTACTCAAGAGCAAGTCGATAACCTCCGTCCTCTCGAACCCGAAGAATCTTTAGCGTTTATCAAAACAATCTTACAAACGCTGCGCCAAGAAGTCGGCAACCAATCGACGGTTTTAGGATTTGTCGGCGCACCTTGGACACTTGCTGCCTACTGTATCGAAGGCAAGGGTTCTAAAAATTACGCTAACATCAAGCGCATGGCCTTTTCTGACCCCTCCATTTTGCAGCAATTTTTGAGTAAAATTGCTGACGCGATCGCAATTTACGTCCGCTACCAAATCGACTGCGGAGCGCAAATCGTCCAGATGTTCGATTCTTGGGCCGGGGAACTCAGTCCCCAAGATTATGAAGTCTTTGCCTTACCTTACCAGCAGCAAGTCGTACGCCAAGTTAAGGAAACTCACCCTGACACGCCTCTCATTCTCTACATTAGCGGCAGTGCAGGTGTACTGGAACGGATGGGGCGATCGGGAGTTGATATCGTCAGTGTAGACTGGACGGTAGACATGGCCGAAGCTCGCCAGCGTTTAGGACAGCAAATGAAAGTGCAGGGAAATATCGATCCAGGAGTGCTGTTTGGCTCACAGGCGTTTATTCGCTCACGCATCCTCGACACCATTCGCAAAGCGGGACACGGCGGCCACATCCTCAATTTAGGTCATGGGGTATTGGTGGGAACACCAGAAGACAATGTGCGCTATTTCTTTGAAACGGCAAAGCAAGCGGATCAATTGTTAGCAGTTCCGGTTTAAGAAGAATAGGGGATGAGGATGAAAAACAATTATTTTTTCTCCTTGTCTCTTAAATTTTATGTTAACCACAAAGGCACAAAGACACAGAGGAAACTAACAAAAAGCTCTAAAATATTTAAAGAATGCTTAATCACTTAATTCAAAATTTACTCGCTTATATAGCAAGCCTAAATGAATTGGACAAAAGCATCATATTTTGCTAGATTAGGAATCTTAAAAAGTTGGTAATCAAAGAAAAGCTTAAATAATCTTTTAACAATGGAAAAGTTACGACACAGATAGTAGAATCGTCGAAT